>JAITVO010000157.1 GCA_031285765.1 Cytophagaceae bacterium
AAACAGAATTGATTTGCGAATAAAAGCAACAAGGGGATTAATCCCCTTGTCAATAAATAAAACTGAACAGTTAAAACTGGAATCCTCTGTTATTTGCAAACCATTTTTATTTGAGTATAAATTAAATGTTAACCCAATAAATTATAAAGAGATGAAAACAGTAAAATTAGTAATTGCAGTTGCGTTGATACTGATGTGTAGCAATGTGCAGGCACAGTTTGGTATTGACCGAGCTATCAGGCGCGGCATTCAGCGCGGTGTTGAAAAGGAAGCCGAAAAACAGGCTGAAAAAGCCGTTGAAAAGGCATTTGAAGATGCCGAAAAAGAGCGGCAAAAAGCCGAAGAGGAAGCCGACAGGGGCGTCAATGCCTTAGACAGCGCTTATCAGGCAAATAAAACGGCAGCAGCTCAAGTTCCGGATGTGGAAATTCCACAGGTTAGCAACACACCCTACACGCCAAGCGAGGATGAATGGGCATTCTATGCTATGAAAAAGGGCAATGTTCAGGTGTTTGCTGCAAAAGACGGAAAAGGTAAAGTTACAGGACAAACTCGTAACACAATCAAACAGGTTGTGGGTTCAAAAAATGCCTTTGCCATCGAGTGCCAAAGCGAAATGCTTGACCGGAAAGGCAAGCCGATAACCGACGGCAGCAGTCAGCCTTTTGTTGTAAACTACCGAATTGTAGTGAATGACGGTATGATGTACCTTGACCTGAAAAGCATGTTTGGTGCTATGCAGGGGCTCGAAAGCGTGCAGGCGTCGGGCACAGCAATGAAAATTCCAAGCAGTCTGGCTATCGGGCAAACCCTCGAAGACGCCAATGCAAAGGTAAAAATTGGCTTTTTCAACTGCACCGCTGTAATAACCGAAGGCAAGGTGCTGTCCGAAGAAAGCCTTACAACACCAGCGGGAACGTTTAAATGCTTCAAGATATCGCAAAAAGTTAATTCGTCCGCGCTGGGTATCAAAACCGAAGGCACAACTGTTACATGGTATGCCAAAGGTGTTGGAGCGGTAAAAACCGAAACTATCGACAAAAAGGGAAAGGTAATACAAACACAGGAGTTGATTTCAACTGCGAATTAAAAAACAGTTTTGATACTCAATCGCTATCAAAAAGAGTGGCGCATTAAGCCTTTTGCCCGCGAGAGTAGAGTTTTTGCATCCTGATATGTTTAGCCTTTAGCTCACGTCGATTTTCAATTAAGGCTTGGTATTTAGCAGGGGCAGAAAATTTCTGCCCCTGCTAAATACAGGCAACGTTTTGCCTGCCTATGTTTATTAAAATATCAGCCGCGCTTTACCCACTTTATGCATAAACGCGGTGATAGACGACGGAAAATAACTTCCAAGTCCAAGCGATATAAAAGGCGATACCACCACAATCGCCGCACATATCAGCATAATTTTACTGAACGGATACGCGGGCATCAAATGCCACAACCTGTACAACACACAGTAATTAACGCCGAGAACAAAGGCAATCATCAACACAAATACGATACGCACAAATGTTTTAGTTAAAATGCTACGGCAAAGACAGGAGAAAAGAGTTAATTTTCTTTTGCGATAATGAAAAATAAAGGTTTAAAACTATTACTTTTGCAGGCTCATTGAAGAACTACGCTGTGAAGAAAACTGTAAAACTAATTCTGAAGATAGCTGTAAGCGGGGTTGCTGTTTATTTTGTGCTGTCGAAACTCGACTATAAAGATATTGCTGCAGCTGTTAAAAAGGCAGACTTCATTCTGTTATTGTTTGCGCTGGCTGTTTACGCATTCTCGCAAATTATTGCTGCAAGCCGGTTGAACTGTCTGTTCGACAGAATTAATCTAAAAATTACCTTTAAGGAAAACGTGAAACTCTACTGGTTGGGACTGTTCTACAATCTGTTTCTTCCCGGTGGAGTTGGGGGCGATGGTTTCAAAATTTATCTTCTCGACAAATATTTAAAAATTGGCGTAAAGAAACCGCTGGGCACAATACTGGTTGACAGGGTTAGCGGATTGTCGATTATTGTTGTCTTCCTTTTATTCTTCGCCTGTTTTATCGGTTACAGTTTTCCTTTACAAAAGTGGACGTGGAGTGCAATTCCTATTGTATTCCTCTGTTTCTACCTTTTTGTTCGTATCATTAATTCTGCGTTAAATTCGGTATCAATAACGGTATTGTGTCATGCTTTTTTTGTACAGGCATTGCAAATGGGAGCGGCGCTGGTAATTTTGGCGGCGCTGAATACCGATTTATCGTCGGGATATGCTGTCAATTATCTTTTTCTATTTCTGCTATCGGCAATCATGGGCGCACTGCCTGTTACACTGGGAGGCATAGGTGCACGCGAAGTTACATTTATATTTGGCGCCGAATATCTTGGCATTGAACCGACGTCGGCAGTAGCTTTAAGTTTGCTGTTTTACGCGGCATCAACCGTAACGGCGCTTCCCGGACTTATTTACACCATACGCCCGTCGCGCATTCTTAAAGATAATCCGGCGGTGGAAGATTATTGAGTACATAAATAGTATAAAAACACAAATAAATGGAATTAAGGAATTATAAAGCTGGGATAAAAATAAAATCAGAGGTTGATGTGGTTTATGCTGCAATCACCAATCCACTCAGCATAGAACTTTGGTCGGGATATAAAGCCGAAATGCCGCAAAATGCAGGCGGCGAATTTTCAATGTGGGATGGCGACATCTGTGGTCGGATTCTTGAATATCGACAAAACGAGTGCGTCGTTCAAGAGTGGTATTTTGGCGAACAGAAAGAGCCGTCAATTGCAACCATTACTGTTTTTACTGCCGGAAACAACAGTCGTGTGGAGATAAATCACACCAATATTCCCGAAAACGCTTACGACAATATTGTGGAAGGTTGGGAGGACTATTATCTGAAAGCGTTAAAATATTTTTTAGAAAACTAAAACTGCAACCTTTATTATACCAAACCGCTATCAAACAAATTAAAATATTTGCGCTATCAAAAGTTATGCAGGAACGGAACTTGAATAATCCTTGTGTGCATCTCCGCAGGTTGCGCTTCGTTTCACCTGCGGTTAATAAAGTATCATATAAAAAATCCGTATCATCCGCGTTCAAAAATTAATGTTACTGTCAAAAATTTTCGGGACGTATTCCCGATTCTTTTACTGTGTAAGCATTCGGAAACATTGATCTTATTTTACGGAGCAGAGGTATTGTTTCGTGTTTGTGCCGGTAATATCCCACTCTTACCCGCAAATAAGGAGCATCGTACGAAACCGTTACTTTTTCGTTGGGAAATGCAGCCAACAGTTTCTTGCGTGCATCTTCGGCTTCCTGACGCGCTTTAGAGCCTGTTTCCGAATAAATCTGTACGCGATAGCCATCCATGCCGGGCTTCTTTTTGTTCGATGCAATATAGGAATTGATAAGCTCTTCAACGTCCACAGACTGTTTTATTTCAACCTTGCCCTGCTTTATTTCATCCTTTCGCAAAACAGCAAACGGTTCGATGGCAACCTCCTGCTGCCCGTAAAAACAATTCGGAACCAATGCCAAAACGAACATTATACACAATAGCTGTTTCATTTTAATACATATCTTTTTCGGGCACCACCAAAACGGGAATATCCGAAATGTTAAGCAATTCGTTGGCTTGAGGATTAAAGAACGACTCAAAAGGATTGGCGCTTTTACGTACCGGAATGGCAATAAAAGTAGTATTGGTTTCGTGCGCATATTCCAGCAAGGAACTGGTGTCTTTTTCTCCTTCCAAAATTATGGATTCAAATGCTACGGTTGATTCTTTTCTTAAAAAACGCTCAACCTGACGGATGATAATATTCATTTTGCCAGGGAGATGCCACCGAGCATGGTCGTTGATGCCAGCCAAGATAATTTTAGCGCCCATAATCTGGGCAAATCCGGCTGCCATTGGTACAATTCGACGGGTAATCCGACTATGGTCAATCGGCAAAAGAATCTTTTTCTCTTCGGGCAACACCATCTCCTTGCGCACAGTAAGTACGGGACACGGCGCATGTGCAACAAGGCGGTAGGCGTTACTTCCCACCCAACGGTCTTCAAAACCCGAAACACCATGAGTTCCAACTACAATCAGGGTTGAATCCTCGTAATAAGCCTGATTGGTAATTTCTTTCACTACGTTACCTTCCCTTATTTTGAAATCAATTTCCCTATTGGGAACACTATATTTTTTTGAAGCCCGCGCCAACAACGACTCCAAATATTTGGTGTCGAGGTCGGCGAGCAGCAAATCGGGATTATTTTGTGCAAATTCGGGATAATACCTGCGATTAGTGCGGACGTGCATCAATCGTAAATTTGCCTGCAACTGGTTTGCAATGTCAACAGCAATGTCAATTGCATGAACGGAATCTTCCGAAAAATCAACGGGAACTAATATTCTTTTCATAATATGTTAGATTCAATACAAACTATTTTGAGCGTTCAAAAATATACTTTCAAACTCAATTTTCAAGGTAAACTTGATAAATTATTTTCCGGCAACCGGATTATTTGTTGCAACACTTTGCCAAATTATCTGCTTTAAAGCATAATACACGGTTCGTTTCAGTGCGCGACAAAATTAAAAAATATTTTCGACATATTAATACACAAGGTGATTTAAACTTTTTGAGGTTGAATATATCTAATGAAGATGGTATAGGATAAGGTTGAATGGCATAATTTATGTATGTGCAAACAACTTTTTACTGAATTGTCTGTTAAATAGCGAAACAAATTCAACTTTTTTCAGTATAAAAGGCTCGCAACATCGTAATTTCTGGACGAGGCAAACAGAATTGCAGAATAATAAAATAATTATTAAATACTATATGCAGATGAAAAAAATGTTTTTATCAATTGCTTTCTTTGGGTTGGTGGCAGCCGTTTGTGCCCAGCCTGTTCTTTCGTTTGAAAAGAAAATCCATGACTTTGGAGATATTAAAGAAGAAGGTGGCGCGGCTGTTTATTCGTTCAATTTTACCAATACGGGTACGCAGCCGCTGGTTATTCACACCGTTCAGGCGTCGTGCGGATGTACTACTCCCGATTGGACGCGGACGCCGATTCAGCCGGGCGGAAAAGGGTTTGTAAAAGCAACTTTTGACCCGCGAAACCGTCCCAACAATTTTAACAAAACGATTACTGTAACATCGAATGCCAAGCAGGCAAGCGAAATTTTGCGCATTACGGGAAACGTGATTCCAAAGCCGAAAACAATGGAGGATATTTATCCTCGAAAAATGGGAGACGCAGTTCGGCTGAAAGCGTCGCATCTCTCGTTTACAAAAATTGACCCTTCGGCAAATAAAACCGAAAGGCTTGAGTTGATCAACATTTCGGACAAGCCCGTAACCATTTCTTTTGAAAGGGTACCCGCTCATTTGGCAATACGGATGGAGCCGGCTACTATTCAGCCCGGAGCTACCGGAGCTATTGTTGCTGAATTTGATGCAACCAAAAAGAAAGACTGGGGTTTTGTGAACGATCAGGTTTTTCTCGTTATCAATGGAACTCAAGCCAATGAAAATCGCATCAGCGTAAGCGCTACCATCGAAGAGGACTACTCGAAATGGGATGCTACGCAAATGGCGAATGCACCTGTAATTGGATTCAGCGAAAACACAAAGGATTTTGGCGATATTAAAAAAGGGGAAAAAGTGAGTCATACTTTCAAGGTAACAAATAGTGGCAAGTCGAATCTTATTTTGCGTAAAGTAAACGCTTCGTGCGGATGCACTGCTACGCAACCCGATAAGAATGTGATTGCCCCGAATGAAACGGCAAATATTACCGTTACATTTAATTCGGCAGGGCGAAATGGACGACAAAATCAATCAATTACTGTTCTTTCTAACGACCCTAAAAAGAGCAGTATGATTTTGAGAATTACATCGAATGTGGTTGAATAATTAGTTTTTAGATGTTTTGAAAAGCCGTTGAGAAAGCATCTGACGGCTTTTTTTGTGTTTACACAAAACTTTATTTGACATCTTCGGAAAATAGGTTGATGATTTGGGCTAAAGTAGTTTAAAGCAAACCTTACTTTTGCAGGCGCTTTAGCCAAATAATTACATTTTGCAAAGAGGTCTGTTGGCAGACAGGGTAAACGCACGAAATTTTACAGCAATTGTATTCATAAAAAGTTGTACTGGTAAATGCAAAAACTGTGATATTCCATACGTTTTCCCTGACAAAAATATAAATGAGTGCACACTCAACAAAAAGTTTTGTACTTTTGCACCCACAATCACGATATTTTGCAAAAGCAAAGTATATAAAAATTATAAATTATGGCGTTTTTCAGATTTCTTCTTATTATTGTTATCGTATATTATCTTCTTAAATTAATTGGGAGATACGTTGTGCCTTTTTTAGTGGTTTCAAGAGTTCAGAAAGTGAATGAAGCAAAAAGGAGGGAGTACGACGAATATATTGCACGCAAAAAGGCGGAAGAAGGAAAGGTTACGATCAACAATCACGGCAACGGCACAGGGGCGCAAAAAAGAAACGCAGTCAACGAAAGCGAGTATGTCGATTATGAGGAGATTGAATAGCTAACCGTTTGCTCCGAAGAATACGCCCATCTGACGCCCTTTCTCCACCAAACTGTTCCCCTGTTCTATCAGTTTTAAACGTCCACCGACTTCGCTGAGAGGCACTGATGTGATGATGCCGTTTCGCGAAGCCACCATCGTACCGAACACTTTTTCGGCAGCCAAAGTAACGGCGTGTGCGCCAAATCCTGTTGCCAAAATTCGGTCAGCAGGCGTGGGGCTACCGCCCCGCTGAATATATCCCAAAGTGGTTTCCCGTGTTTCGAGCCCTGTCATTTTGCGAATACGATGGGCAATATAGGTACCCGCAGTCTTTTTCGAATCCTTGTAAATGCCTTCGGCGACAACCACAATTGAATAGGGCTTCTTTTTACTGCTGCGCTCCAAAAGACACTCGGCTATGAGTTTTTCGTCGTAGGAGATTTCGGGTACAAGAATTACGTCGCCGCCGCCTGCAATGCCCGAATAGAGCGCAATCCAGCCAGCTTTGTGTCCCATCACTTCAATAACCATCACTCTTTTGTGCGAATTGGCAGTGGTATGCAGTCGGTCGATAGCTTCAGCAGCAACAAACACAGCCGTATCGAAGCCAAAAGTAACATCGGTGCCCCAAATATCGTTGTCAATCGTTTTGGGAACGCCAATTATGTTCATCCCACTCTGTGCCAGCAGGTTCGCAGTTTTTTGTGTGCCGTTTCCACCGATACAAATCAGCGCGTCTAATTCAAGTTCTTCGTAATGTTTTTTAATTAATATCGGTTTTGTAGGATAGGTTTCGCCTTCGGCAAGTTTAAATGGTTTCACCCGCGACGTACCCAGCATGGTGCCTCCTACGGTAAGTATCCCCGACAGTTGCTGCTCGTGTAGCGGCATTGTATTCTTTTCAATCAACCCGCTGAACCCGTTAATAATCCCCACCACATTCATTCCGTACTCAACAATGGCTGTTTTTCCGACGGCTCTAATAGCAGCATTAATACCCGGACAGTCGCCTCCGGCGGTCAATATTCCAATTCTTGTTTTTCTCTTTGTCATTATCGTTTAACCAAAAAACAACACTAAAAAATAGTTTTACGGCGCAAATTTAAGAAGCTGTTTTGATTTTTTTTATGCAGAAAAAATGTGTTTGCCTGCGCAGGCCTTTCTAATAACAGCCGGCAAAAGTAATTCTTATACAGGGAAAAAGCAAAAAAAATCGTCTTGAACTGTGATTTATATGATTGGCATGATTAAAGGAAAATCACAATAATCATATAAACCAAAAAAAATCACAGTTCAGACAATTCCGTGACAATACGCCCGTTTTTAATCGTTTAGATAGGAGTAAAAATATGTAAGGACAACTTATCGTGAATTTTCGGCGATATTTTTTCACATAAATTGTTAATTGTCGCCTTTTTGCGGTAGATACGCTTTCGGTATAGATGTGATCATGCTTATAGTCTCCCTTTAGTGAGAGTATTTGCCAAGTAGTGTTGTGTAAAAATAAAAAATCAAAGAGCATCCCCCAACCCTCTTTTGTAGATGAGGCTTTGGGGAATCTTTTGACTTTCTGAGCAGCGGCAAGGATATAATCCCTTCCTGCTTATCATTCTGCTTCATTTGAGAACTCTAAAAAAGCCTTACTTTCAGTACCATCACTCTTGTATGACACTCTTTCGAATGTTTGTGAAAACAACCATGTTAAATTCATGTTTATATACATACGTTTTTCAATATTATACAGCTATTCAGTCTTGGTGTTACTGTCGCATAATCCATACAAAGTGATTCCTCTTCCCCACATGTTTTGCATGTCTTTGAACTCATTGTAAAGACATGATTTTGAGGGATATTCAATGGTGTTTTTTCAAAATATGGATTTGAAACCGTGTATTACAGAGTCCTGCAAATAGTCAGCAAAATCGTTCGTTATCAAAAGAATTTTATTCATGAGTGTATAATGTTAGAATATTTTAATAGACCAAATTTGTAATACATTTTTTGTTGAGAAACGAAAGTATCTTGAAAAATCGGTTTTTCATTGCTATACTTCGCTGGCTGCCCCATTTTTTGTGAAACTTTTTGTGCCCTTCCATTGCTTTTGGATTTTTGTTTAGCCAGTTGTCGCCTGTTTTGCACATGCTGGTTTCAGCTGTGCTTTCTCTTTTCATGACGGCTTTTGTAACCTGCCCTCCCAGATGTTTTACACATGATGCTGTAATCAGAGCATGTTTTAACGCATGTTTTCTCAGCGTCATGTTATAATCGTCGTCCACATAATAAAAATCGAAAGTTTCGTCACAGTATCCAATAATGTTAAAAATTTCTCTTTTAACTACGATGCACCATCCTGCTATTTCCTTTCGCACTCCATATCCGTAATATACGTTTGGAATCCGGTAATTTTCAACTGTATATTTGTTGGCTGGGTCGAAAGGGGAAAACGAAAGGACATTTTTATGCTCTGCCGCAAAGTTAACGATTTCGGAAAACCAGCCGGAGGAAAACAGAATATCGTTATTGCATAAAGCTACGAAATCAGCAGTTGAATGCCTGATTCCGACATTCATGAAACGGTTGTAGTTAAAGTTTTCGTCTGGAATAATTTGCTGAACATTGTCGGGATAGAAATATTTACTCTGCTTGTTGCTTTCAATCAGTAATACGTTAATGATATGTCTGCCTTTTTCGGAATCGTTGAGGCTGTTGATGCAATCAATATTCATCCTGTATATTTCATCATTAATCGTATTCGACAGCACTATTATATCTAATGATTGCTTTTTATTCATGTTTTTGTGGAAAACTGCTGCATTTCGAGTTAAGGTTAAATATTATTTTGAACTGTTTTCAAACAGTTCGTTTTCCAACTCCTCAATTTGAAGATTTGATAAGCCTGTGTATTTACAGACAATATTAACTGACATGCCGTCTTTTAGCATGTTCAGAGCTATTTCTGTTTTTTCTTCGATTCGCCCCTCGGCTCGTCCTTCAGCCAACCCTTCTGCTAGCCCTTCAGCCAACCCTTCTCTTCTGCCGCTTTCCATAAACGACTTTTCGATGCGAACCGAATCCCAGTAGCGATCGTAGTACACCAGTTCTTCGGTTGTGTATGCGCCTTCTTCGCATAGTTCGGCGGCTTTGCGGATGGGCTCTTCGCCTTGCATTTCGGGTGGCAAAGTTTTAAGGTTTTCGTTCACCTCCTTCAGAAAACGCAACCATAAAACCATCATGCGGCGATGGCTGACGGTTTCGGGGCGAAACTTGGAGGTGAGTTCAACAAGCACAAACTCAAGTCCGGGAATAATTTCGTCACTATTCTCGCGGTTGGCTATCCGGTAATGATGATAAAAATGTTCGGTTTTGTGGTCGAAGTTCTGGTTAAGAATAAC
>JAITVO010000228.1 GCA_031285765.1 Cytophagaceae bacterium
AGCTTGCATCATGCACTCGTTAGCGAGCATCAGGCACTCTTTAGCGATCTTCCGGCGCTCGTTAGCGTGCATCCGGCTCTCGTTAGCGGGCATCCGGCACTCGTTAGCGAGCATCCGGCACTCGTTAGCGGGCATCCGGCACTCGTTAGCGAGCATCCGGCACTTGTTAGCGGGCATCCGGCACTCGTTAGCGGGCATCCGGCACTCGTTAGCGGGCATCCGGCGCTCGTTAGCGGGCATCCGGCACTCGTTAGCGAGCATCCGGCACTCGTTAGCGAGCATCCGGCGCTCGTTAGCGGACATCCGGCGCTCGTTAACGGGCATCCGGAAAACAGTAGTTATATGAACAGAGAGATTAGATTGCCTTTAGCAGGATTGGGATAAACTTTTATAAGGAAATATACAAGCAAAACGTCAATAGCCAAAGAATGTGAACCGTTTTCATTATTAACGTTGAAGTGGTCAAATCATTCTGATAAAGTTATCCAAATCATCGGTTTCGTTAAGGCGCAGTTTTTGCTTCAGGCGATGACGGTGCAAAAATACAGAGCCGGGGGAGATGTTCAGTATCTGTGCAACTTGTTTGGTTGTCATCCCTATTCGGAAATAGGCGCATATTCGCAGGTTGTTTTCGGTCAGTTCGGAGGAGTGCTGTTTCAGTTTGTCGAAAAAGCGGGGATGTACCTTTTCAAAATGAATCTTGAAAGTTTTCCATTCGCTCTCGGTATTCCGGTTGTTCTTAATTATTTCGCCTATTTTTGAACTTATCTCTTTTGTCTGTTTGCTGTCGCCGGTCAACTGGTTGTTCAGTTCCGAAATCTGATTAAAAACATTGTTTTTGTTCAGCAATAGCAGCGAATAAGAGGTGATTTCGCGAGTTTGGGCAGCAATTACTTCCTCCTGTCTGTTTTTTTCAATCTCCTGAATCTCCTTTTCGTGCTTGAGCCGCTCTTCCAACCGATGATTTTCCCTTTCCTTCTTTCTCTTCTGTTGTTGAAAAAGAAGCAGAAAGATGGTTGCAACCAGCACAATCGAAACCAGCAGCATCACCATTACGATGTTTCTGCGCTCTTTCAGTTTAATTTCCTGACGGGCAATGGTGAGCCTGTTTTCAGATGCTTCGAGAAAAGTGGAAACGTACGACTGATAGGCTTCGATGGCTTTGGCATTGGGAACAAGTTGCTGAACAAGTTGTAAATGCTTTTTCAGATAAAGATAGGCGCTGTCCGGTTGCTCTGTCAGTTCAAATGTTTGGTACAATACCCTGTACGATGCCGACAACTGTACCAGATTGTTGCTTTCCTTGGCAATCTGCATGGTAAGTCTGAAACATTCGAGCGCCTTTCCGTAATTTTTTTCAGCCAGCACATAATAGGCGCCCATGTTCTGATTGAGGGTTGCTTCAATTCGTAAATTATCCGACATCTTTATTATTTCTGCCGCCTTTTGCCAGTACAGATAAGCAGTATCATATTCCCTTAAACTGAAAAATGAAGACCCCAGATTGAGGCAAATGATGGCGACTATGCCGGTGTCGGCAAGCAGTTCTGCCGCAGGAATTATTGCCATAAGCGAATCAGCCGCCGTTTGTTCATTCTCTCTGAAAAGGTTGAGGCGGGCAATGTTGTTTTTTATCCGGAGATAATCACGTTCGTCCGGTTGGCTGTATTCAAGGGCTTCTTTGTAATAACTGTCGCTCATCCCGATAAGGTTGATGTGGCTGCATACTGTTCCGATGATGTTAAGACTTTTCCCGATAAAAAGGCGGTTGTTCTGGTTTCTGAATCCGGTAAGCGCCTGCAGGGTTACGGTAAATGCTTCGGAGTAGTTGCCCGTTGCCGAAAGGTACATCCCCAACGAATACTCCATCAATGCGCGATAATATGGCGCAATCGCTTCATCGGCCAGCCGCAGTCTTATCCTTTCGGGGATAGTGATGTCCACAATTCCCTGATCAAAACTCAGGAGCGCTTCCTTGTGCAAACATTCGCAGATAAACGGGAGAGAGTCGGGCTGACTGTGGGCTATGTGGTATAGTTCGGCAACCAGTTCCTTTGCTTGATTACCATGCATCAGATAAATCCGGTCAAACTCCTGCGATATTGAATCGAACGGTTCTGTCAACATCTTTACCGATTCGGCGGATATAAAAACCGTGTTGCCGGCAGTCAGCAATAAAACGATGAGCGCATACAGTTTGAAATGTTTTAAAAACATATAGTCATTCTTTATTTATGAAACTTTAGTCCAAAAACATTTTTCGAAAAAGTATGAGTAAGAAACTCTTTGAATTATCAAACCTTTTCGGAAAATGTAAAAAAACAGTCATTGGGCAAGTTATTTTTGGGCTAAAGCCAATTTGTTTTGCATCTTCTATCCGTTGGCTGAAGTCAACGGCAATGACGCCTATCTCTCCGCCCTCTCCACAAGTGAGGGGGCTTCATTGCCGTCAGCATTAGACGACGGATAAAGGATGTTTAGCAAAAATTATCAATACTATTCCCTCATTTTTTAATTCAAACAGCTTCTAATAATAAAATCAGTATTGCATAAACGATTTGGAGATAAACTCAAGCACTAAAGGTAGCTCCATTCGCCAGTACGACCATGTGTGTGCGCCATCTTTTATCCTAAACTCATGCTGAATCTCTTTCTTGCGGAAAAGAATGTGCATACGGGCGTTGCCCTCGTACAGAAAATCGTCGTCGCCGCAACTGATGTACCAGCGTATATCTTTTATTTTTTTCATATCGTCGTCCAAACTGTTTTCGAGAATTGCTTCGATGCTGTGGTTTTTAAAATATTCATCCAAAACCTTGTCGGAAGGCATTTGCTCCACATTCAACCGCGATTTAAACTGTTCAAAATCCCAGTTACCTGTAGAAGCGCTCAATGGCGCGGCTGCCGCAAACATATCGGGACGGTGCAACGCATAAAAAACAGTACCGCCACCGCCCATTGACAAACCCGCGACTGCCCGATAACGTCTTTCTTTTCGCACTCGGTACGTTTTTTCGATGTGCGGAATCAATTCATTAAAAAAGAACTTTTCGTAATTGAACTTTCCCGTTACGGCATTGAAATAGCCGCGTGTACCGGTGTTGGCGTCGGGCATTACAATAATCATTGAAGTTGCTTTGCCTTCGGCAATTGCTTTGTCGGCAATGTGCTGCACCTGTCCAAACTGAACCCAACCCGTATGGTCGTCGCCGCTGCCATGCAGCAAGTAGAGCACTGGATAGCAGCGGTCGGTACTGTCGTAATCGGGCGGGAGATAAATAGCGTACTTTCGCTCCATATCAAGAACCGTACTTTTTACCGTTTTTGTTTCGAAAACTTTGCCGTACTGGGCAAATAGTGATGTCGTAAATATTGGCATCAGAAGACTGAAAATTATTGACTTTCGCATCTCATTATAGTTTTTGTTGTTAAAAATAAACGGCATAAAGGTAAGGTATTTTCGTCGAATTATTTTCAATTATGAATTATGAATGATGTCAAGAATTTGTCACTCTCAATGGGCTAATGTCGAATACCACTTCTTACATGTTTTTTGCTTTAATGCAATAATACTTAACAAATGCGCCCTTAGAACCACACTATAATAAAACAACATTGCACGTTGCCCAAATATTTTTTTGCAAACAGTCTTACAATTCATTATCTTCGCGCCGTTTTTTACATGTAAATTATGTCAATTGCATTCAACATCCAAAAGATAAAAGAACAGCTCCCTGCAAGCGTTCAATTGGTGGCGGTGTCAAAGACGCATCCGCCCGAAGCCGTTATGGAAGCCTACAATACGGGGCAGCGCATTTTTGGCGAAAGCAAGGTGCAGGAACTTGTAGATAAACAGAGCGTGTTGCCAAAAGATATTAAGTGGCACATGATTGGACATTTGCAAAGCAACAAAGTGAAAGACGTTGTCCCTTTTGTTGATTTAATTCACAGCGTTGATTCCTACAAACTGTTGTCGATTATTGACAAGGAAGCGGGCAAAATTCAACGGACGGTGAATTTCCTGCTGCAAGTGCATATTGCCGACGAAATAACCAAATTTGGATTCACAGAAGAGGAACTGATTGAACTGCTGAAATCTGATGAATTTAAAACATTGTTGCACATTCGTATTTGCGGGTTGATGGGGATGGCAACCTTCACCAATGACATACAAAAAGTGCGAAATGAGTTTAAAAATCTAAAACGCATTTTTGACAAAATCAAAGCCGATTATTTTATCGACACTCCTGATTTTAAACAGCTAAGCATGGGAATGTCCGACGATTATCCCATCGCAATTGAAGAAAGAAGTACCCTTATACGTGTGGGTAGCGCAATTTTTGGCACACGATATTACAACAAAGATGAATAGAAACCGTTATATTTGTGCGTTTATAAAACAGTTAATATGCCAAATTTAAAAACCAATTATCTCGGTCTCAATCTTAAAAGCCCCATTATTGTGGGAAGTTCAGGGCTGACCAACAGCGTTGAAAAGATAAAAAAACTCCGCGAAGCAGGCGTGGGAGCCGTTGTGCTGAAATCGCTTTTTGAAGAACAGATTACACAGGAAGTGGGGCGCAACATGCAAACTGCCATGAGTTCCAACTACCCCGAATCTTATTATTATGTAGAAGAATACACAAAAATGAGTTCGGTAAAAGCCTATCTCGATTTAATCAGAGAAGCAAAGGCCGCGGTTGATATTCCGATTATTGCAAGCATCAATTGCTATTCGACACGTGAATGGATTTATTTTGCAAAACAGATTGAAGACGCAGGCGCCGATGCGCTCGAACTGAATCTTTATGTGGTAAATACCGATAAAAACAGCAATGCCGACGATTACGAAAAAATATATTACGACGTTGCCGAAGCCATTGGAAAAGCCATTTCAATACCTTTTGCCATGAAACTGGGACTTTATTTTTCCAATCTTGTGGCAGTCGTCAATAAGTTGTCGATTGTGGGTACTAAAGGTGTGGTACTGTTCAACCGTTTTTACGAGCCCGACATCGATATTCACACCTTGCAGCCAACCGCTTCCGAAATATTCAGCATGGCGGCTGACATTCGGCGTTCGCTGCGCTGGGTAGCTATCGTCAGCGACAAAGTTAAAAACATCGACGTTGCCGCATCAACAGGTATACACAGTGGCGAAGCGGTTGTTAAACAGCTGCTTGCAGGTGCAAAAGCTGTTCAGGTATGCTCGGCTGTTTACAAAATGGGAGTTCCCGTTATTTCGCAAATGTTGCAGGAGGTGCATAACTGGATGAACGACAAGGAATTCACCACTATTGAAGAGTTTACGGGTATGATGAGTTACAGTAAAATCGAAAATCCGACACATTACGAGCGTGCACAATTTATGAAATATTTTTCGTCGCTCGAATAGCTAAATATTTTTCGCCGTTTAAGCAGTTGGTTTTCAAATCATATTGAAAAAATGTTGTTTTTTTGTGATTTTTTTTGCGCAAACAGATTGAACTAAACACAAAATGTTGCATCTTTGACGGCTGAATTTGTAATTATTTTAAGAAAACGCTGATTTTGATATATACATAATGGTTGAAATTGCTTTGAAAACACTGAGGAGAATAGCAATTCGGTCAAAATCAACAAAAACAAAATTTACAGGTATGAAAAAATTTATGAGAACTTCCATGTTTTTAGTTGCAGCAGCAATGTTACTGCACAACTATTCATGTACTTGCGAAGGTAGAAAAAAACAGAAAATAGACGAAAAAGATATCGTCGGCGATGTATCCCCTAACGAGCAATTACTTGACGATTTCAACAAATCGAAACTGATATTTTATTCACTGCCATCGCCGCTCGAAACGGCAATGCTGATAAAACAGGCAGGTGCATCGTACGATATTACTTTGCTGAACAGTTTGGACAACGTATCACGGTACAATACCAATCTTAAAATGGCGTTGAATCTTGGCATTTACAGCGCCGACATGAGTTACACAAGCCTTTTCGACCAGATGCAGAACACGTTGCTTTATATGGGCGCGTCGCGCACACTTGCCGACCAACTTGGCGTATTGGGAGCCATCGACGAAAATACGATTAAAAAACTTGAGGCAAACATGAACGACCGCGACGTGGTAATGGACATCATTTCCGAAACATTCATGAACTCAAACGCCTATCTTACTGAAAACGACCGTCCCGCCATTGCAGGAATGGTACTCGTAGGCGGATGGATCGAAGGCATTTATCTTGCAACACAGCTCGCACACAATTCAATCAGTCAGAACCCTGCTCTTATTGACCGAATTGTGTATCAAAAACTCTCGCTTCAAACTGTTTTGAGCCTGCTCGAAACTTACGGCGACAATCCCGACGTTCAATATCTGACAGGAAAAATGAATCAGTTGAAAGTTATTTTTGACGAAATAAGAATTGTAAACAAGTCGAAAGCTGAAGCCGAAACCCTGCCCGAACAGCAGGTTACCATTATTCGCTCCGAAGCCGAAACACACATAACGCAAGATATTTTTGAGAAATTAGCAAATAAAATAGCGGAAATAAGAAACGAATTTATTTCTTAAAATTTATTGAACCGCCCAATGTAAAAACCTTAAAAAATGAAAATCCACAAGTTCTCTATCTTTTGTTTGTTTTTTGTATTTATTGGAACAATCAACAATGAGGCTCAATGTATTGCATTTGCCCGTGGCGTTGCAAAACCTAAAATTTTGCCCTTTGTTCACGACGGTAATTACAATGCTACGTTTATTGAAGAAGGCGAATCTGCCGAACTGTATAAAACATTTTTTGAAGGGCAAACCTACCGTTTAGTTGTTGCTGCTACCGAAACTCTTCCCAAAAATATCAGAATCAGGATTTTGAACGAGCAGCGCAAAGTCATGTTCGACAATGCCGAACATGGATATGTTTATGTGTGGGATTTTGAAGCGCAAACATCCGAAACGCTTATAGTGCATGCAAAAGTACCGGAGGGAAATCCTGAAAGCCCCACAATTGCCGGTGGATGCCTTGCCATTATGTTTGGCATAAAATCCGATGTAAAAAGGAAATAACGACCTTTAATTTGAGTTTTATAAAATCAGCAAAAGGCTCTCAATTTCACAGCCTTTTGCTGATTTTATTCAATATGTTTTGCGTTTTTTTGTAAAAACACATGGTGGACAGCATTATGGGGCAAATAGACGAAGCAACATGGTCGAAAATCAAACTGTTATATATGTCAATACTGTAACGACAGCAATTATATCCCTGCTACCATGTGTATTGTATTGAACGCGGATAAGTACGTATCCTTTTATCCGTGTAAATACGTGTCATCCGCGCGTTCAACGCCTATTCGTTCAGCATCGCATAAATTTTCCCCGCAAGGGTAAAGGCGTCCAATGTGGTTCCGAGTACGGGGATTTTTTCGTCGTTGCTGATGCTTTTAACATCGTCTTCGGGTTGCAGGTTTTTTACCAGAATAATGGCGGCAACTTCTTTCAACGACGCCACAGCCATTATATTTTTGTGGGTTTGCAAAGTTATCCACACCTGCCCTTCTTCGGCGTTTCCCATTACATCGCTGAGGAGGTCGGACGAGTAACCGCCTGTTATTTCCTTGTCGACGCCCAACGCTCCGCTGAAAACTTTCAGTTCGAGTTGTTTTACAATATCACATACCTTCATTTTTTGCTCCGAGTTTTGTGCAATCTTTATCCAAACGGTCTTTACCCCAAACTTTTTCGATAATCCGTATGGCATGATCGCCGTGTAATTTTTTGTTCTTTTCCATCATTCGCTGTATAAAAACACAGTTCGAAAGCTGTGCTTCTTTTTGTACAATGTCCTTTGCCAAACTTTGGCAGTTGGGCGCACCACATGCGCCACAGTCGATTCCGGGCAGGTAACACATCATTTTCCGAACCTGCAACATCTTTTGTACGGCTTTGCCCGTATCCTCATCAAGTGCGAGCATCGAGCGTGGCTCAACGGGATGTATCGAAAGTTTTTTCTTCAGATAATCGGTGTACGGCTCCAAGTCTTCGGGCATTCCGTGAATATCTTTAAAGAGTTGCGCCCGTTTGTGCAGCCGTTCAACTGTAAGAAAACGGTTACCAACTACAAGTACGCCGCCTGCGCAACTTTCGTCGCAGGCGCGAAGTTCGAGAAAATCAACGTCGGTAATTTCGTCGTTCTCTATCTTTTCAAGAAAGTCTATTACGTTGTGTATTTCGTCTATTGCAAGGCAGCGTCCGCGCACGTAGGGCGTTTCACCGTTGGTAAGGCTCCACAGTATCGACTTAGCGCTGAGGTTGGGCAACGTATCGCCCGCCGCTCGTGTGCCTTTGCCTGCGCGTCCCTGTATTCCGAGCAGCACTTTATTGTAAAGAAAATCCATGTTGATAACGCCGTTTACCGACGATTTTTCTTCGCCAACAGGACTTTTAACGGCTGCAATTTTGGCAGGACAGGGGGTTACGTAAAACAGCCCGATTTCGTTGTCGGGGATGCCCATGTCCTGTAATTTTCTTCGGAAGAAGAGCGCCGAAGCGTCAATTGGAGGTTTTACAAGCACAATATGGTCAACGAGCGACGGAAACCGCACCTGAATCAATCGCACTACGGCGGGACAATAAGATGAAATCAGCGGTTTGACATTCTCTTTCATCTGTTCTTCGATGATACGTTCGTTAATAACATCTACTGTGTGTTCGGTTTGGAACACATGTGTAAATCCTATTTCGCGCATCACGCTGAAGATTTCCGACTCTGAAACATTCGACGGAAACTGTCCTATCATTACGGCGGGCACGAGCGCAACGCGGTATTTGTAATCGAATATTTTGTCGAAATCGTCCTGTTCAACATAAAAGGCATCAACGGTACATGCTTTCATACACTCGCCGCAATCAACGCACCAGTCTCTGCGGATGTATGCTTTTCCTGCGCTGATGCGGATGGCGTCGGTGGGGCATACATTCATGCAGTGCGTACATCCGTAACACAGCGATTCGTTAACGCTTAGCGCATGATATTGATTTTCTGCCGACATATTTCACTCCTTTTTATCAGGTTTTATCTCTAAAAAAACGTTTTCATTTCCAATACGGTTCCCTCACCTACATTGCTGGTAAGGTTGAGCCAGTCGGTATTCCGCTTGATATTTGGCAATCCCATTCCTGCGCCGAATCCCATTTCGCGCACCTTTTCCGAAGCTGTTGAATAACCTTCTTTCATTGCCAGATTAATATCATTAATTCCGGGTCCTTCGTCTTCGATGCGGATGTAAATCTGTTTGTCGTCGATGTCAGCCAGCACCGTTCCGCGTGTTGCGTGCGCCACCACATTTACTTCGCCTTCGTACAGGGCAACCACAATACGTTTAATAATTTTAGCGTCGATATTAATTTGTTTCAATATCTTTTTTATTTCGCTGCTTGCAAACCCCGCTTTCGAAAAATTTCCCCCTTCTACTTCATACTTAAATAACATTCCACTTTCAATTATGAATTAAAATTTACGAATTTCAAACTACGAATTTATATTTTGGGATTTCGTAATTTTTAATTCGTAATTCAATAGACTGGCTTTAATCCTCCATCGTGCAGCACGGCAATTGCATGGAACATCGAAAAACTTGATTCGATGGTAACCAAACCGTTTTCGGATGCAAGTTCAATCATTTCGGGTGTCATTTTTTTGTCGCGAACAAATGCTACGCACGACACTTCTGCCATTTCGGCTGTACGGATTGCCTGCAAGTTTGCCATTCCCGTAAGGAGCAACAGATACTCGCTGTCAATAGTCAACACGTCGCTCAGCAAATCGCTGGCAAACCCGAACGATACCTCTTTATCCAGTTTGTCGGCGCCCGTAATCACCTTTGCATCTAATAACTCAACAACTTCGTTTAACTTCATGATAAAAAAATATAAAGTTGTAAATCAATATCTTTGTAAAAAATAAACCGTTTGTTTTTGGCGGTGCAATTTAGTTGAAATAAATCGTTATACGAAAAATCAGGAACGGGTGTTTTGTAATATATTTTTGTTCTAAATAATATACGAGGGCTTGGAGCATGATTTTAATAGCAGTTACATTCAGATATTGAACATAATGTGAAGCTAAAATTAGTATATCATCCAAAACTTCATTACATTTGTCCCCTGTTTTAAAAACAAAAACAATCATATTATGCAATCAATGCTTGATTTAATACAAAAGCGGCGAAGTTGCCGCACATTTACGGAGCAGCCGGCATTTTCCGACGATATTACGAATATACTGAAAGCCGGTTTGTGGGCGCCGACTTCGAAGAACAGTCGTCCCTGCGAATTTATTGTTGTGGGCGACAGAGCGAAAATTGAACAGCTTGCAAAATGCAAGCCTCACGGAGCTGCCTTTTTAGCCGGCGCTCCGCTTGCAATTGTTGTGCTTGCCGACCCGCACAAAAGCGATGT
Organism: Cytophagaceae bacterium; assembly: GCA_031285765.1. Taxonomy (GTDB): domain Bacteria; phylum Bacteroidota; class Bacteroidia; order Bacteroidales; family Marinilabiliaceae; genus WRMI01. Next base: position 10,446 of record JAITVO010000228.1, read on the forward strand.
GTGGATTGAAGACTGTTCCATTGCCGCTACGCTGATGCAGATGACGGCTGAAGATTTGGGACTTGGCTCAACATGGATTCAAGTGCGGCTGCGCAATTACGACGACACGCTTGCGGCAGCCGCTTATATTCGCCAACTGCTCAACGTTCCCGAATATCTGGAAATCGCTTCGATACTGGCTATCGGTTACAAAGGCAAAGAAAGGTTGCCAAACACGGAAGAAAGTTTGTTGTGGGAAAAAGTAAGAAGGGTGTAAAAATTGAAAATGAAAAATTCATAACAGATGTTAGGCAAAATATGCTTCATAACACCGTTAGGCGTTCCCTCATGCATAAAACCAGATTTATCTGAGGTCGGGTAGAGAGGCACAACCCTGCGTTTCTACTGCATGCTGCCAATCCAGCAGGGAACTCCTACGGAGTTTTGTGATCCTATTGCACTCTACCCCCATATAAATATGGAGAGTGTGCATTTTAGCAACTCCTAATGGTGTTGCTAAAATGTATGGCTAGCGTAACATGAGTTAATAATTCATTCATAACTCCCAATTTTCCATTTTCAACTTTCAATTAAATTAAGCGTGCGTATATATTTATTATTCGGTATAATCTGGTTTTCGACGATAGCATGGGCGCAATCCACCGAGCCTGTGCTATGTATTAATCCGCATGTACATTCGGCAACTATTCATCGCATTGCTGCCGATTCGCAGGGCAAGTATCTGCTCACAGCGTCGAGCGATAAAACTGCGCGTTTATGGGATGTAACGACAGGCAACTGTTTAAAAGTATTCCGCCCGCCTATTGGCGCCGGCAAGGAAGGCGAACTTTTTGCCTGCGCCCTTTCGCCCGACGGCGCTATTGCAGCAATGGCTGGCATAGCAGGCGCTTTGTGGAACAATGCAACAGATGACAGTATCAACATTGGCGATGCACAGAATCGCAGCAAAATAGCGCGTTACAGTCTTTATCTTTTTTCGTCGGTTTCGGACGAAATGTTGCAAAGTTTCGATGCCGTTGGTGCCGAAGCACTCGACCTTAAATTTTCGCCCGACGGAACAAAACTGGTTGCCGCTTTGGGCAATGCACGCGGATTGCTGGTTTTTGATGTTTCGAATTTATCAAATTATCGAAAACTGATAGGCTTCGGCGCTGCCGTGCGTCGCATTGCTTTCTCGAAACGTGGCGAAATGGCTGTAATTGCCGACGACGGAATGATAGGACTGTACGACGCTAATTTTGAACTGATACGAACAAAAATGCTGCGCGGACGGCTTTCAGACCTCGCCTATTCGCCCGACGGCAACGAACTTGCTGTTGCGTTTGCCGACAATACACCACTCCTTTTATTAGATGCTAATACGCTGGATGCAAAATCCAATCCTGTATCGGCTGACAAATCGACACTGTTTTCACAAATCACCTATTCGTCAGATGGCGCTCTATTTGCTGGCGGACACTACAATTCGACAGGTTCATATCAAATCAAAAGCTGGAAAGCCGGAAACGAAACATCGGACATAAAGGCAGCTACCGGCGTTATTAATAATATTATTGCACTTGCCGACGGCTCTATTGTTTACACTTCTGCCAATGCCGAAATCGGGCGCGTATTGCCCAACCTCAAAACGCCCGAAACATGGGCAAAAGGCAACCATAAAGGCAACTGGTTTATCAAGGCAGGCACACACATTTTTACACCCGAAACAAACAGTTGTTTGCAAACAAACGCTAATGGCTCCGAAGTTGGCTTCATCCAATCGGGTATGGGAATTTTATTTTTCTCCATCAACGAGCGCCGGCTGTACGAAGGCGAATCGTCGTACAAAACTCCCACCGACCGAAATACAAAGCACAGCATCCGCATCAGTCGCTGGAACAACAGCCCGCTGCCCTATCTCAACAGTATCGCGAAAAGCGTATTTGAGAAAGACGAAGTGGGCGTGTGTGTCGATGTTGCCGAAAACGGAAAAGTAATACTGATGGGAACAGGCAAAAACATCTACGCGCTCGACCGTTATGGCGGGATGTTGTGGAAACGGACAGTGCAGGGAGGCGTTACAGCCGTAAAAGTGTCGGGCAATGGCAGAATTGCCGTAGCCACGCTGGGCGATGGAGTGCTTGCATGGTTCAGTATTAGCGATGGCGAACAACTGATGACGCTTTTTCCCGACCCTCGCAATCGGAAATGGATTTTGTGGACGCCCGACGGTTTTTACGACTGTACGGCTGGCGCCGACGAGTTTGCCGGATGGCACATTAATCGCGGAACGCACACAGCGGCTGATTTTTATCCGCTATCAAGGTTCCGAACACAGTTTTACCGTCCCGATATTATTCATGTTGCAGTTACAAACATTTTAACAGCAAAAGAGTTGTCGACGCAAGTTCCCGATGATGCAAAACGTATTGCACATATTTTGCCGCCAATCGCTTATATTACAGGTATCAGCAACAATACCGATACAACGTTGCAGGTAAATGTAAAAACATTGGGCGCACCTCCCATCTCATTAAAAATAATTGTAAACGGACGTCCCGTAAGGCTGTTACCAAATGTGAAAGCAGGTGCACATACGGTAACATTTGCCGCACCTGCAAGCAACTGCACCATTTCGGCAATAGCCGCAAACAAACATGGAGCTGGCGTTCCTGCAACGGTTGTTTACAAAAGCGGACAGACGTCAAAAGCTGCGTCGCACGTGCGCATACTCTCTGTTGGCGTAAGTGAATATTTCGGCGAGTTGCGGCTTCGCTATCCCGCAAAGGACGCTGTTGATTTTGCTGCCGCGATGAAGCAGATGTGGGCGTCGAAAGGCGAGGTTTCGGTTGAAACTGTTGTTAACGAACAAGTGACAAAAAGCGCTGTTGTCGAAGCATTACGCCGTCTGGCAAAAGAATCAGGACGGAATGATGTTTCCATGATTTTTATGTCGGGACACTTCTTGAACGCAGGCGCCGGAAAATACTTTTTTCTGCCCGCAGAGTGCAGTGTAGATAACGTACAGGCAGCAGGCGTAAATTTCGGCGAAGTTGCGGATATAATATCACAGATACAGGGCATCGTAGTTCTGTTTTTGGATGCAAGCCATTCGGGTTACCTTTCGGAAATAAAATCCGATGCCATTTTTGATGTAGATGGATTGGTAAACATGCTGGCAAGCCCCGAAACCGGCGCAACAGTATTTACATCATCCACAGGACGTACTTTTTCCATCGAAAAGCAGGAGTGGGGAAACGGAGTGTTTGCCAAAGCGCTTATCGAAGGTGTTCGAGGCAATGCTTTCCCCCTCAACAGCTCCGAACTCACCGCCACCCGCCTCCACAACTATATCGCTGCACGAATTAAAGAACTGACTGAAGACAAAATGCAGCCCGCATTGGTGATGCCGGCAAATGTGGTTGATTGTGGTGTTGGGGTGAGGTAAATTTTCGCTCTTACGGGCAGGAAGATGTGAGCGTCGTTTTTCCACAGGCAACGCTTCGCTCGCCTGCGGTTATGAATATTAAGCCTTTTCAAGGCTAATGAAAAGTAAGACTGCATAACATGAGTTATTAATTCAATAACATACCAATTTCCCCAATACGTTTCAATATTTAAAATTGTATCGGTCAAAGTTCCCCGATACGTTTCAATATTTGTAATTGTATCGGTCAAAGTTCCCCGATACGTTTTAACATTTGTAATTAAGCTGTCTGCATTACCCCTCTCTTTCCATATCTGTTAAGTTATTCGGAAAAAACAGCACGAGGCAACTTTAAAAGCATAATTTTGGCTTAGCCGATTTTCAATTTATAATCGTATGCTCCGCTCACCTGCGGTTATGAAGATTGAGCCTTAGCCTTTTCAAGGCTACCCAAAATAATTACTGCGTAACATGAGTTAATTTCTTTAATGTATCGGGTATCACTTGCAGGCTTATTTCCTCAATTTCGACCGAAGAGTTGAGCAGCGAATCCTGAAGTAGCAGGTAACCGAATATGGAGGATGCTTTTGAGCCGTCTTTCAGGTCAAGGTCGAGGCGGGCATTTTGTTGACTGAACGAATGAGGGATTTCGAGATATACAGTGTCGGCAATCGTGTCGGCATACGAGGCTGCAAGCATCATACGAGGAGTGCGACTTTCGTCGTCAACCAAAAACTTGTATTTGGCTGTGAGTTTCAACATCCCCGAAAGGGATAGTGTGTCGGCATCAATGAAAAAAGGACAGCGACTATCAATAGTATCTGTTGTCGAAATGGTTATTCGCGCCGAATCGTTCCATAATTCAACGGGCAGGTTACTTTGAAGCGGCTGCAAATCGCCTGTTACAAGTTTTTCGGTTTCTTTCTCTTTGTCCAAACGGATGCTTAATTCAGTTTCGCGGCGGCTGAGGTTAATTATTACCTGGTCGTAAACTGTCTGGTACAGTTCGGGATTGTCGGCGTACCATCGACGAATGGTGTCGAACTGTTCGTAAGTGTAGCCGTATTTTTCGAGTGCACTTTTGTAATAGGCGGGTGCATCGCTCGACGAAACGGGTGTGGCTGCCGCCGAATTGTTAAGTACGCTCTCCATGATGTGGATTTCGGTAAGGATGTCTGCCATTTTGTTGGGCTTGGGGAAGCCTTTGGGGAGTGTGTAGTTTTTGCATCCGTAAAATGAAAGAAGCAAAATTATGGGGAGAATGAACAGGCGCTTGAGGGTTGTGGAAACGCGGCGGGGAATTGAGGCTGTGCAAAAAGTATTTTTGAATGTGGATGACACGGATAACGCCGATTTTCGCAGATTGTTATACGGATGATAATACAAATCCAGTTTCTTTTTGTTATCTGCGAGAATCGGTGTTATCTGTGTCATCCGTATTTTTTTTGAACAACCGTGTGTTTTCGGTATTTTATTATGATGTGCAAATGGTTTCATATTGTTGCGAAATTGTTTTTTTACTTTGAATATTACTCTCAACTCATCACCTCCCATCGCCACGCAGTATGGTGCGAATGGTTTTGAGGAGTATTATCAAATCGAGTTTGAGCGACCAGTTGTCGATGTATTCCATGTCCATTTTCATCCATTCGTCGAAAGGGATGTTGTTGCGCCCCGAAACTTGCCAGATACAGGTGATGCCGGGCTTCATGGAGAGCCTTCGCAACTGCCAGCGCTCGTACTGCCTAACTTCGGCGGGTATGGGCGGACGTGGACCTACGACCGACATGTCGCCTTTCAATACATTGAAAAACTGTGGCAGTTCGTCCAACGAAGTTTTTCGCAGAAAACGTCCGAGGCGCGTAATGCGGGGGTCGTTGGCTATTTTAAATACAGGTCCGTCCATTTCGTTTTTTTCTTCGAGGTCTTCTTTCAGCTTTTCGGCGTCAACAACCATTGTGCGAAACTTGTAAACCTTGAAACGTCGTCCGTGCAAGCCCACGCGCTTTTGAGCGAAGAATACGGGTCCTTTGGAATCGAATTTAATGAGGAAGGCGATAATCAGGAAGACGGGTAAAAGCACAATTAGCGCAAGCGCCGAAATTACGTAGCCCATCACGCTTTTCAGCAAAAGCTGAAGATAATTGGTGGGTGTGTTGGAAATGGTGAGTAGCGGCTGCGTGCCAAAGTAATGCAGGTGCGTTTTGTTGGTGAGCATGTTAAAAAATGATGAATACATGCGAAATACTACGCCAATTTCGGTACATATCTGAATGATTTCTTCTACTTCCTGCTGGTTCATCTGCTTTTTGCAGAATACTACTTCGTCGATGGTTTTGTCGCGCAACAGCTGCTCTACGTCGGTGTGCTGAGGAAGAAATGGCAACGAATGACTGAACGTTTTTTTCAGTTCGCGGTCGCCAATTACCGCCGTTATTCGATATCCCCACTCGGGTCGTGCAAATATGTGGCGAATAAAGGGTGCGGCGCTGTTATCGCCAATCACCAGTACGTTGAGATAGTTGAATCCGCGCCGCCTTACGGTTTTAAAAAACATATAGGTGAACAGCACAAACAGAAAGGTGAGGCAAAGGCTTATCGCTGAAAAGTAAATCAGCGGACGAAGCCCCAAGTAAAACAAATTGAATACAAATACGCTGATTGCCAACAGACAGCTGCCAATTATTGAGATGCCCGTGCAGGTAAGAAATACGACGGAATAGGGACGCGAGCGGTAAATGGTGTTCAGCCCGAAGCCGCTTACCAGCATACTCCAAAAGGCTACAATGAGCAGTTGAAGTATAAGGGTGTCTTTGTTAAAAACGGGGAATTGCTTAAACTCGATGAACAATGCCACATTAAAACTGACAATGGCGATTGCAACATCTACAATCGCTATAAAGGTATTAACCAAACTTACTTTTTCTTTTAGCATGTTTGATGTGTTTTTATGGTCAACAATATAATATTCTTACACATTACTACTATAGTTTTTTATTTTCTAAATCCATAATACGCTGATACCGCAAAGGATCTGATTGTTTTAATTCTGCAAGATTCAGTTCTGAACCACAAGTTCTTTGTCCGTGTACACGCATACACATAAACAACAAAAGCATTATAATCAAAAATAGAATTTTCATTTAGTTAGTTTTATTGTCTTTAAATCAAAAAAATTGATAGGGGCAATTCTTATATTCGGATTAGAAGGAAAGCACGGATTATACTTTCCACAACGAAGAATACTACCGCTTACCAAAACAGATAAACCATCTATCCGAAACCTTTCATGAACTCCTTTACAAGGATAAATCCACTCAGATATATAATGATTGATTTCAGGTTTATTGAGTAGTTCAATATAAAATAAATCTTCTTCCGCAAAACAGCCTTTTCGTAAATAAGCAGGTTCATCTTTTAAAACTGTTACAACGGTAGTATCATTACATTTGGAACATTCGCCTCTATCATTAATCTTTATTGTTTTTAATTCAAACATATTGGTACTCAAATAGCACTCATTGGCAAAGTTTATTTTTTTACAGTCAAGAATATTACCGCTTATCAAAACATATAAATTATCAATTTGAAATTCTTTGGGAACACCGCCGAGCGGATAAATCTCTTCTATATAAAAATTAATATCAGGCTGACTAATCAATACAACCGTGAATGAGTCCGTTTTGTCAAAATAATTAAAACACCCTTTTCGTATCATGGCAGGCTCGTTATCTAAAAACAGCAGCGTTTTTTTCTGCCCTGACATGAATATATGAGGACAAAACAACAATATAAGGACAAATATGCTTAATCGGGCATTCATTTTATATCGAACATGGTTTGAAAATTCCGCCGCCAAAATTAGTATTTTATTATCATTTAAAACGACCATTTAACACCAAATTTTCCGCCGAATGTGTTAAATATTTCGCCTGCATCAAGAGCGGCGGCTATGTTAAAGGTGATATTCGGTTCAGAACAAGGCTTCCACGCGAGGGCGAGGAGTGAATAAAACTGTTTCAACTCGTGCGCAAAATAGTAATTGGGTGTTTCTTCCCATGTGTAACGTCCGGGGTACTGATTGTAGTACGAGCCGTAGTTTACCGAAAAGGTAAACATTGCTTCCCACGAAAGTTTGTCGGAGATACTTCCCTCGCCGCCAACATGCAGGGCGCGGTAACGGTCGTTGGCAATAAAGTTGTCGACATAATAATTATCGGAAGCCCGTCCCAGTATGGGATTCAAATGATGCAGGCGGTCGCGGGTGAGGTTGAGTGGCGATCCCATCACCATTCCGTAATAAGTCCAACCGCCCGGATAGTCGCCGTTGTTCATATAGCCATCACGTCCGCCGTGCTCGCGTCCGCGATTAAAGGCGCTGCGCAGGTAATTGTTTACCTCGTCGAAAGTATAACCTGTTTTTGCAGCATCGCCCAGCAGCCGATGCATCATTTCGTCGAGTTCCGCCTGCGTTTTAGTGATGAGTACGGTACGCGGCATCCCTTCGGTAACACCTGTATCGGGCCACACAATAATTGCATCGGGAACGCCGTTGCCAGTTTGGTACGCTGTGTTTACCCACTCAAAGGTTAAATTGTGCAACCATTTGCAGTTGTTAAAACTTACGTTGATGCCTGTCATTTGGTCTTGGTTTCGCTTCCAGAACAACATTCCCGATTTGTCGGCAAATGGTAGCTGATAATAAAACTGGGCATCGCCGAAAGGCAACGTGGTATAAATGCCAAAGTCGTACAGTCCCATGTGTGCTCCGCCGGCATTGGTGGCGTCGCCGCGACCAATTTTTGTAGAACTTTTGGCAAAAATCGATTTCCAGTAGTCAATGGGAATCTTTACGCCCTTTCCGCTGTATCCGCCCATAAAAGCGGAGTGGTTCAGTCCGCCGTAAACTTTCAGTTTGCCAAAGTTAAAACGTGCGTAGGCGTATTTTTCGTGCAGCAATATTTTACGGTGATAATAATTGGCTTCGGTGGAGAGTATTTGGTAGTGCTTTGTGTCGTCGAGCCAGCCGTGCGAGATGCCGCCGCGCACTTCGAGCACTCTGCGCGTAAAAGGAACTGCCGTATATTCGCTTATCGCGAAGGTAACACGGTCAATAGGGCGGTTGTTGTCGCCAAAAAGGTACGAGCCCGACCCTTTGTAATTCTTGCCAAAGATGGGCGAAAACGTGTGCCGCCCTGCCATGAGGTTCAAAAAACGCCAGTCAATCTTCATAAACCCGTGATGCAGATATACGCGGTTGATAGCCGTATTGTAGTCTATTTCGGCGTCGGCAGCGAAGTTCCAGCCGCCCTTTGCCTGTTTTTGGATGGATACCTGCGCCAGTGTCGTAAACTGATTTTGGTTGATTAATCCCCACCGCCCCTCCTGACGCGCAGTAAACCACATCGGCGCAGGCAGATCGGACGAAAAAAAGGCTTCTGTTCGCAAATTTCCGCTAATGTTTAGAGGATTTTGAGCGACGGTATTAAGCGGCAAAAGCGCCGTTAAGATGATGAATTGAATTTTTTGTTGCATTATTTTAAATAGTTATAACAGCCGGCAAAAATAATTTATATAACGCAGAGCGTTCTGAATATGGAACTGTTCAAAAAAAGGAGTTACCACAAAGAAAATTCACTGCGTACACAAAGAATTGTAACCAATATATTTACACTAAAAGTAAACCACAAGGAACACGAAGTTGTGCACAAAGGGCTCTGTGTTTTTGCTAACCATGCGTATTCTTTGTGAACTTTAGCTTCGCTGAACGTTGTTTGTGGTAAAAAACGGTATTAAATTAATTTATGCCGGGTGCTTATCATTTATCCAAAGTCGAAACTTTTATTTAAATGTTATTCTATCTCTTGAAGAGGTTTCTTCAATTCGTGTACATCTCCAGAATTTGATTTTGCCTCATATTCTTCCTTATACAGATTATCGGCAAGGTCGCGAATCTCGTTGCTGTTCTGTCGAATTTCAGGCTCCATCCCTTTTAATTCTTCTTTTATATTTTCGGCGCTCTCCTGAAATTCGCGCTTAATGCCATCAGTAGCTTTTTTAAATTCATTCACCCCTTTTCCCAGCGACCGTGCCAGTTCGGGTATCTTTTTCGACCCAAACAGCATCAGCGCTATCAAAAAAATAAGGATAACTTCCCCCATTGATACACCAAATAAAAACAACGGCATCATACTTCTTGAAAATAATTAATATAACTCTATTTTTTCGGCGTCAAAGATAAAAAATAAAACGTTATGAATTGGTCTTACATTGTTTTTATGAATTAAAAATGTAGAAATATATGATGTGGCACAATGTAGGGGCAGGGCGCCCCTGCCTCTACATTTGAATTATAAATTGAATATGGAGTTTTTTTCACTCTCACCTATCCATCCAATAGTGATTATTATTACCTTTGTACCAATTTTTCAGCCCATACATTATGAAACACACCATTTCGATAAAAAAAGTAATACTTTGGATGTACCTCGTCTTTGCAGGGATAGTGGCGCTTACGGCGTTGCTATTCTTTTTGGTTTCGGTGGGGGCGCTTGGTTTTATGCCTACGTTTGAAGAACTCGAAAACCCTAAAAGCTTCTTGGCTACCGAAATTATCTCGACCGACAATGCTCTGCTCGGCTCTTTTTATAAGGAAAACCGTACAGGCGTGGATTATAACCAGATTTCACCTAACGTAATCAACGCACTTGTGGCAACGGAAGATGTTAGGTTTCACAACCATTCGGGTATCGACGCTCGCGGACTGGGGCGCGTTGCCGTGAAAACTGTTTTCTTGCGCGACAAAAGTGCTGGCGGCGGAAGCACCATCACGCAGCAGCTGGCAAAACTACTTTTTCACGAGCCTGCCAAAAGCAAATTTCAGCGATACATGCAAAAGTTCAAAGAGTGGGTAATTGCCGTTAAGCTCGAACGAAGTTACACAAAAGAAGAGATATTGACGATGTATCTGAACAAAGTTCCCTTTATATACGACGCCTACGGAATACGGTCGGCAGCAAGTACATTCTTCAATACCACGCAGGATTCGCTCAAAATTGAACAGGCAGCAACAATAGTAGGCATGTTGCAAAACCCTGCATTTTACAACCCCGTTCGCCGTCCCGACACCACCATGCACCGCCGAAATGTTGTGCTGGGGCAGATGCTCAAAATGCAAGTTATTACGCGGCAGGAGTTCGATTCGTTGAAACAGCTTCCGCTCACACTCGACTTTAGCCGTCGCGACCACAATCAGGGATTGGCAGGTTATGTGCGCCAATATCTCAGCGTTGTACTCAATGCACCCATGCCCGACCGCAAAAATTATCAGGCGTCGTGGCTTCAGCAAAAATTCATTGAAGACAGCACCGAGTGGGCTGATAATCCGCTTTACGGATGGGTGCGCAAAAACCTGAAAGCCGACGGCACTCCTTATAATATATATCGCGACGGACTGCGCATTTACACCACTATCGACTCGCGTATGCAGCAGTATGCCGAAGCTGCCGTCGTGGAGCATCTCGGTAAGGAACTTCAGCCACAATTCAACGCCGAAAAAAAAGGCAAAAACCGCGCACCTTTCACCAATCGTATTAAAAAAGAAGAGTACGAAAGCATCATCAACCGCGCCATACAGCAGAGCGACCGCTACAGGGCTATGATGCACAGCGGCACGCCAGTCGATTCCATTATGATGACGTTTAAAGAACCCGTAAATATGCGTGTTTTCTCCTACAGCGGCGACATCGACACACTTATGAGCCCGCTGGATTCCATTCTGTATTACAAATCGTTTTTGCGGGCAAGTCTTTTTTCGATGGACCCGCAGTCGGGGCACGTAAAAGCATACGTGGGCGGTCCCAACTTCCGCCACTTTAAGTACGACATGGCAACGCAGGGCAAACGGCAGGTAGGCTCTACCATCAAGCCCTTTGTTTACACGCTTGCAATGCAAAATGGAATGGCGCCATGCGATATGGCGCCCAACATTCCACAAACATTCTATCTGCCCGAAGGCGGCACGTGGACGCCTCGCAATACAGGCGACGCTCGCTCGGGCGAAATGGTTTCGTTGAAATGGGGACTGGCGCAGTCGAACAACAACATCACGGCTTGGATAATGAAACAGTACAACCCCGAAACCGTTGCAGGAATGATACGCTCGCTCGGCATCAAAAGCCCCATCGACCCCATCCCCGCGCTATGTTTGGGAACAGCCGACTTCGGGCTCTCCGAAATGGTAGCCGCCTATTGCGCATACGCCAACAAAGGCGTGCAGGTTGAGCCACTCATTGTAACCCGTATCGAAGATCGTTACGGAAAAGTAATTTCCACCTTTTCACCCCGTCGCAAAGAAACCATCAGCGAAGAAAAAGCCTACCTGATGCTCAACCTTTTGGAAGGAGTTATCAACACAGGAACAGGTATGCGCTTGCGCGGAAGCAAATACAACCTTCGCGGACAGATTGGTGGCAAAACAGGCACCACACAAAATCACTCCGACGGATGGTTTATGGGCGTAACGCCCAATCTTGTATCGGGCATTTGGGTAGGTGGAGAAGACCGCGACATTCACTTCGACAACATGCGTCTAGGTCAGGGCGCCAACATGGCTCTACCCATTTGGGCGCTCTACATGACCGAAGTGTACAACGACAAAACCATCCCCATCACCCTCGACGACAAGTTTGAAGCACCCGCGCATTTCAACATCAGCCTCAACTGTCCCGACGAGTATGTTCCCCACTCCGAAGACGAGATGCTGTTGGAGTTTTATTATGCAGATGAGGAGTTGTATTAGTTAATGGTGCTAATTATGAGTGAAAAAGGCTTGAAAAGCCAGATATTTCATACCCTTAAGTTTGCGGTGTAAAAATATCGAGGATTAAATCTTACTTTTGTTGTAAAAAAGGGAGATTAAACCGACTGATAGCGGTAAACTCTTTTCATAACAATGCATTAAAGTCTATATGCGGGATGAGACCACTGTCAGTCAAACTGGGGATGCTGAATAGAATGTTAGGTTATTAGCCTATTTAAGGTTTTAGTACACAACAGTTTTCGGTTAAATCAATCCTGATAATAGAATGACAAAAGTATGAGAAAAGCATTATTTATTGGAATTGATTTTTCAAAAAAACTTTTGATGTATCAGTAATACATCAGCTTAATCTGCAGGCGGCAGATTACCGGCAGTTTGAAAACAGCAGAGATGGCTGCACGTTTCTGTTAAAGTGGATTAAGACGCTAACCGAAGAACCTTGTGAAAAGTGGTTTTTTTGCGACGAATATACAGGCTTGTACAGTGTTTGCCTGAGTGAATTTTTAATCAGAAAAGAGTTGTTTCTTTGGTTGGAAAATCCTTTGCAAATCAAACTTTCGAGCGGTATTAAGCGGGAGAAAAACGACCGTACAGACAGTCGCGAAATAGCGCTTTATGCCTGTCGTTATCAGGACAAAGCAAGATTGTATCAGTTGCAATTATCATAAAGCTGGTTTTGTAACAGGTCGACAACGATATAAGTGCAAGGATTGCCTGTACTGTTACACTGTAGAACGAAAATCAGATGTAAAGTTGTCAACGACAAGACATTTAGCGCTTGAAATGTATTTGGAGGACTTGGGATTCAGAGCCATTGGTCGCATTCTGAAAATAAGTTATGGCACGGTTTATCAATGGATAAAGAAAAGGAATGGCAATTTGGACTTGCCCAAATGCGATCACCCGATAAAAGTAGTAGAACTTGACAAGATGCACACATATGTCGGGCAAAAAAAACCACCGATGGATATGGATTGCTGTTGATAGATCTGGAAAAAAATATCTCTCTTTTGTCAGCGGAGATCGCTCAACACGAACAGGATTGAAGCTATGGGATAAACTTAAATATTTTAAAATT
>JAITVO010000244.1 GCA_031285765.1 Cytophagaceae bacterium
CAATCAGCAAGCCATCGACAAAGATTTGGAAGCAAACTGGGCGATTGTAGCCGAAGGTATTCAAACCATTTTGCGACGCGAAGGCTATCCCGAACCTTACGAGGCGCTAAAAAAACTGACCCGTACCAACAGTGTAATAAATGCCGAAAGCATTACCCGTTTCATTGATGAATTAAACGTTGCACCCGATGTAAAAGACGAACTGAAGGCAATTACACCATTCAGTTACACGGGCGTTAAGTTGTATTGAATATTAGAACTGTTTTTAAAATGGTACAACTAACATTACACAAACCATACTTTTTTATAATGCAGTCAGGTGTTCCCACATAAAATTAAGAGGCTATTCTACCGCCGCACCATAAGCAAGCAGTTCTCTTTTATTCGCCCAAATATGGTTTGAGTAACCGATTTCGGTATGTTTGCTTAATTCTTTTAAGCGCCCTATCTCTCAATTGGCGTACCCGTTCGGGCGTCAGGTTGAGTATATTGCCGATTTCGTTCAACGAATAGGGTTGGTTGGCGTCGAGCCCGTAATAGAGTTTGATAATATCCGCTTCGCGCGATGACAGGGTCGAAAGTGTTCGGTTTATTTCGCGTTTCAGCGAATCGTGCAAAAGATTAGTGTCGGGGCTATCAATATCAGTCGATAGTAATACATCGTACAGAGTATTATTGTCATCGCTTTTCAAAGGAGCGTCCATCGAAATGTAGTGCGTAGATATTTTATGAGCTTCGCGCACCTCTTTAGGGGTAATATTCAAGATGGCGGCTAATTCATCGGATGTAGGGTCGCGCCTGTACTCTTGCTCGAACTGCGAAAAAGCGCTGTTTATTTTTTTGATATTTCCAATTTTATTCACAGGTATCCTTACAATGCGAGCTTGTTCGGCAAGCGCCTGAAGTATTGACTGGCGAACCCACCATACTGCATACGAAATAAATTTGAATCCCCGTGTTTCGTCAAACCGTTCAGCGGCTTCCATCAGTCCTAAATTGCCTTCGTTAATAAGGTCGGCAAGGCTTAATCCTTGATTTTGATATTGCTTTGCCACCGATACTACAAAACGCAGATTGGCGCTAACCAGTCGATTTAACGCACTACGGTCGCCACCTCTTATTCTTTTTGCAAGATAAATCTCTTCATCTATGCTTATTAGTTGCAATTTACCAATTTCATTCAAATATTTGTCGAGAGCAAGGGATTCCTTACTTGTAACCTGTTTTAATATTATTAACTGATTCATACGAATAAAGGGTTATATACAACTAAACAATTAAATGGTAAACATGTTTGATTTTTTTCAGAATATTTTCATAAGGGACACTCTAAAAATTCGCCACTTCAGTCTGTACTTTTATTTTCCCAGAAAGTTCATTAAACATCTTCGGAAAATGAACAATTGATTTTGGTTAAATCCGTTCATGGCATATCTTCTGTAAGGCTGTTCAAAATAGAAAGCGGACAACACGGATTTTCGCGAATTAATCTATAAATGATAATGATTAACAGATTTATTTCGCGCCATAGCTTTATCTGCGATAATCTGCGATAATCCGCGTTATTTGTGTCATCCTCTAACTTTTTGAACAACCTTTTTTTTACATATCGTTTATTATGCAATGATTATATTCATAATCTATTCCTCATCCCCATCCATTCCATTCATCATCCCGTCGTTTTCACTTGGCTTGGTAATTTTTTCCTTCATATTTCCAAACGTGTAGGTGAGTACGAAACGAACGGTTTGTCCTACGCGGGCAAACATGTTTTCCTGATAAAATCCAGAACCTGACGTTACGGTTATCCGCTGTCGGGTGTTGAAGATGTCGCGGACATTAATGGTGAGGCTCAATTTGCGGTCGAAGAACGATTTGCGTATGCCAATATCCACCGAGCCGTTTGCATTGTTGTGTCCCTGCGCAATCAGGCGGTGCGAATTGTAGTTACCCGTCAATTGTACCGAAAACTGATGCGGTAAAATCATACTTGCCACCACACGTCCGTTCCACGAAAAACCTTCGTCTGCTTTACCCACAACAGGCGTATGCGTGTTGGGCGGAAGATAGGTAAAACCATCCAATTTATTGTAATAAAGATTGAGTGTGCTGGTTAAATCCAGCCTTCCCCAGAGATTATTTTTCAAAATAAATTCGGAACCTGCGTACTGCGTTTTCGCCACGTTCTCGTAAGTTGTTTTCATCACATTATTTTCAATATAACTGATGCGCTGAATCACGTTGCCGGTTTTGCGATAGTAAATCGAAGCCGAAAGGGTGTGATTGTCCCAGTTCTTGATGTAGTTAAACTCCAGCGCATCGGCGTACTGCGGCTTCAGGTATGGATTTCCGTAAGTGATGCTGGTTGAATCCATGATATTGACAAAAGGATTCAGCCGCCCGCCTCTTGGACGCGATACGCGGCGCGTGTAGTTGAGCTGCACCTCGTTGTTTGCGGGCAATTCGTACGACAGATACATACTGGGATAAAGGCTGAAATAATCATCACCATATAAAGGGACGTCGGCATTGGTTTGCCCGTAGCCAAGCGAGCGCGTGTCCATACGGGTATATTCGCCGCGCAGTCCCGCCTGAAATCCAAAGCGGGCAATACGTCTGCCGTAGGTTGTGTAAAGCGCATGAACGTCCTGATTATATGTAAAGAGATTGTAAAGGTCGTGGTTAGGCTGCGCGTCGGCGGGGGTTGTTCCCGACACTGTTTCTACGGGGCTTGTGCTGTGGGCAAGGTCGCCTTTGTAGCCCGCTTCTATTTTGTTATCAACACCAAACTCATTAATATAGTCGAGCTGAATTTCCCACAGATTCATGTCGGCGTCGGAGGTTTGCGTTTGATAGGCGGATGCCGTGCGTCCGTCGGCAAAATCGGACGTTTGCGTGTAAACAGCTTCGGCGCTACGGTTCATGGCAAAGCGCGTAACGGTAAAGTCGAGGCTGCTTTTTTCGTGAAACTCGTGTTTGTACCCCGCTTCAAAGTTGCCAAGCTGCATGTTGTTTTTGTCTTCCGACAGGCGGTAACTCTGTGTAAACGAGTTAGGCACATTACCCGTGTAGCGCATGTGGTCGTTTTCTACCTCATCGTCGAGCATTCCGAAAGCGCTCAGGCTGAAATGGTCATTGGGCGTAAGCCGATAGGTGATGCCTGCGCGGCCAAAGAGATTGCCGTCGGTTTCGTCGTCGTTGCGCTCCTGATTAAGGTACGATGCTGTTGTTCCATCTGCGTTGAGGTTGTTGCGATAGGTGTGCCCGACGCCATCACCCGTGCGGTAGCGGCGACCGAGGCTCATGTATGCGTCCACTTTCCCGCTGCTGAAGTTGATGTTTCCGCTTGCATTGTAGCCGCCCCGCGTATCAACACCTGCCTGAAGGCTTCCGTAATAGCCCGCCTTGCGGTTGTCTTTCATTACGATGTTAATAATGCCGGCAGTGCCTTCGGGATTGTAACGCGCCGAAGGATTGGTGATTATTTCCACCTTTTCGATGCTTTCGGCAGGAAGCTGTTCCAGAATTTGTGCGCGGTTGTCGGCCGACAGTCCTGAATTTTTGCCATTAATCCACACCGTTACGCTTGTGTTTCCACGCAGCGATATTTCGCCTTCGGGATCTACTTCCACCGAAGGAATATTTGAAAGAATATCGCTTGCCGAGCCGCCTGTTGAGGCAATGCTCTGGTCTACGTTGAACACCCGTTTGTCGATGTCGAAAGTCATTTGCGAACGCTGCCCCACCGTTGTAACTTCGCCCAGCATTACTGTTTCTTCGGTCAGCATTACGGGTGCAATATTCACCGCTGCATCCGTTTTAACGTCCACATTCTGCTCAAGGGTAACATATCCCACAAAGGTAAACGCCAGCGTATAGTTGCCTTTCGGGATGTTTGTCAGCGTAAAGTTGCCCTCCATATCGGTAATCGTTCCATTCGGAAGATATTCCGATGCGCCTCTCTTTTTGATGCCCACATTAACAAACTCCACAGGCTTTCGGGTTTTCGCGTCAAGCGCCTTTCCGTTAATTTCGCCCGCCGCCGCCTCAAAACCGATAAACGAAAAGCACACGCTGAACAGTATCAAAACTCTTGTAATCATAGTTGAATGAATAATCTTAAAAAACATTGCTTTAGATGTTGTGTTGAGATGCAAAGTTTAACGGGGACAAATTGATTTAATGATTATTATGAATGTTTGATTGTTTGTGCTATAAGCAGGTGAGCATACTTATACTCAAACAGAATTGATTTGCGAATAAAAGCGCCAAGGAGATTAATCCCCTTGGCAATAAATAAAACTGAACAGTTAAAAACAGGAATCCACTGTTATTTGCAAACCATTTTGTTTGAGTATAAATACAGATGCGCTTACGGCATCCGTTTGCCCAAAACGGAATTTTGGCTTTGAAAAACGGGATAAAATCGGTGCCACTATATGCGGTTTCCCCAAATTCGGGGATGGTTTCCCCAGACTTGGGGGAAGAAGATTTCTTTCAGGGAGATGTACAGCGCATCATTCATATATGGCTTATTTATCCGGCATATAATCCAATTTTGCTGAAAAAATCACATCCCATCTAATGACAGGGCTGTATTTTGAAAAAATACAGTTATGGGAACCTCTAAAAACTCCAATATCTTCGTTATGCTTCGGACGATAAAATGCTCATTTACGTTCATGTAAACTGCGCTTTTATCGCCTCGCAAGCCTCGAACTTTGAGTTTTTAGAGGTTCCCTTATTATAGTTTAAGTATGGGTCAAAAAAAAAATTACACTAAAAGTAATCCACGGGGAGCACGAAGTTGTTCACAAAGAGCGCTGTGTCTTTGTAAGCCTTCTGTGTTCTTTGCGAACTTTGTGGTAAACTAATATCATTTTACATCATGTTTGGTACAAAGTTTGCTGTGTTTAAAAAAAATATCAGGAGGAACAACTATGAAAGCAAGTAGTTTTATAATTGGAGCGGGAGTAGCAATGCTGTTGATTACAGCTTGCAGCACAAGCAGAACCGCAAGTGTAGGCGTCTATTACGACGACATCTACTATGTTCCCGGCGAAAACCGTGATAGACCTGAAAAGATGTTTTCGGAAGTACCCGCCATTAGCAACGAAGCCTTGAAAGCCGAAAAGAAAGAATTGGCTGCCCAGCGCCGCGAATACGAAGCAAACTCGCAAGCACAGCAGGATACACGCGATTTTTCGGCAATTCAGGAAGAATATGTTGCCTTGCTGGGCAACGAAAACCATACCGAAGTCGATACGCTGCTCTATTACGACGACGAAACAGGTTACTGGGTAAATGAGTTTAACGGCTCACAAATGGACAGAGATTATGCCGAAAGGCTGATTCGGTTTCATGGTCCCACAATCCGGATTCCTTATCATTCGCCATTCTACAGCGAGGTAGTTTATTTTAATCATTACGACTGGAATGTTTATGTGGACGGGAATTATGCCTATGCAGTTCCCTCATGGACAAACAGATGGTACGACCATTATTATTACAACAACTGGTACAGTCCTTACAGCTGGCATTTCGGATGGAACTGGGGTTATAATAACTGGTATTTCGGTTATGGATGGAATTATCCCTACTACGGATACGGCTGGGGTTATCCCTATTATGGCTGGGGTTATCCTTACTACGGCTATGGTTCGTATTACGGATGGGGGCACAACCATGGACATTACTGGGCAAGTTCGGACAGAAATACTTATCGCGGTCCCAGAACAGGTATGGGCTCCAGTACAAGACTTGAGGGAACAAGAGGCTTACGCAACGACGTAAGGTCAACTGTACGTGAACGCGGAGCATCAACCGCTTCCCGTGCAGGTACTACATCGAGAAGCAGTTCGCGAGATGTTCAAAGCAATAGTACAACAAGAACACGCGAAAATGCAGGCGTAAGGCAATCAGCCACCACACGCGCATCGTATGGCAGAGGAGTTGATAATGCTACGGGAAGCCGTACTTCGCGGCAAACGACTACAAGAACGCGCAGCAGTTATACGCCAAGTTATACCACGCCCGAAGGAAACACACGTCCGTCGTACAACAGAGCTACTTATTCAAGAGAAAACGCAGGAACGCAACAATCAACAGGAACTGTTCAAGGCTCATCATCAAGCGGAACACGTCAGAGTGCTTCGTCGAGCACCTCTTCGCCATCGTATAACGATGGAGCAAGGCAATCAGCCACGCGCCCAAGCTCAACCACATCACGCCCAAGTTCGTCGTCAACTTATCAGCGAGGCTCATCGTCGTCAAGCACAAACCGCTCGTATTCAGGCAGGTCGTCATCGGGCAGGTCGTCGTCTTATTCGGGGGGCAGCAGGTCATCGTATTCGGGAGGCAGCGGGTCGTCATCTTATTCAGGAGGAGGCTCTTCGGGCAGGTCGTCAGGCGGAGGTTCTTATTCGGGAGGCAGCAGCGGCTCATCACGTAGCAGCGGAGGTGGACGTCGTTAATCGTGGTAGATGATTATCCTTTTTAAATTCAAAAAATAAAAATTTGAGTGATGAAACGAATTATTATAGCAACAACTTTGATGGCAACAGGATTGGTTGCTTTGGCACAAACAGAAGACGACGCTTTGCGGTTTTCGGTGGACAGATTTTCGGGAACGGCACGCAGCGTAGCATTAAGCGGCGCAGTGGGCGCTTTGGGCGGCGATTATACAAGCATAGGCGTTAATCCTGCCGGTATAGCAGTTTACCGAAGCAGTGAATTTACCTTTACACCGTCGTTTAACTACAATACATCTTCGACCAATTATTATAAAACAAAAGGAAACGACGATAAATTTTATGTTCCGTTACAGCAAATAGGTTATGTGGGAACTTTTATGCCCATGCGAGATGCCACAAATGGAATTGTAAGTTCGCATTTTTCGATAGGATACAACAAGACGAATAATTTTTCGCGGAGAAGTTTTTTTCAGGCTGAAGGATTATCAACCTCTATGCTTGACACGTATGTTTTAGGGGTTTCAGGCGATAATTTTTATGACCCGTATTATAATTGGGCAACCGGCAGTAATTTGATATTTTCCAGTGAAGCCGCCGGCACGTACTTAAACGCATTTGAATATCTTGATAAAAATAATAAAATTATCAGGACAAATGTAGGTATTGACCAAAGCCGTGTTTTGCACGAAAGAGGCGGCGCAGGCGATTTTAATATTGCAGCAGGAGCAAACGTAAGTAATAAACTGATGTTCGGCGGAAGTTTTGCCGTCAGTCATTCGTCGTATCGAAGCGAATTGCAACATGCCGAAGCTGTAAGTGGTGGCGTACGCCAATATCCGCAGGCTTATAGAGAATATCATGGAGATGCCGGTGCGTTGGACAATTACATTATGAATGAGGAATTGGAAGTTACCGGCATTGGTGTTAATCTTAAAGTTGGAGTGATATACAAGCCTGTTAATTCGGTGCGAATTGGCGCGGCTTTTCATTCACCCACATTTTATTCGTTTGACGAAAGTTATGCAACAAGTGGTGTTGCCGAATATTACTACGATGGTAAGATGCTTATTGGAAACAGCGAACGCGAAAGAGGTGAAAATTCGTATAATTTCCGTACTCCTTTTAAAGGGGTTGGGAGTTTGGCATATATTTTTGACCGCAAAGGATTGGTCAGCGTTGATTACGAATATACTGATTACAGCGCCATGCAGTTTGTCAGTCAGTATTCAAATGTTAGCGATAAACAGTGGGCGAATGATTTGAACAAAACCATTCGCAGCACATTTCGTCCCACTCACAACTTGCGGTTTGGTGCTGAATTTAAACCGACCGAAGTATTTACACTGCGCGGCGGATACGGTTTGATCCAGAATCCTTATCAATCGAAATATCTTAATTCGAGCAACAAGTATCAAACATTTTCGTTTGGTATTGGTTACAGAGCAAATGCAATGTTTATTGATGCCGCTTACATGCTGCGAAACGAAAAATATATTTACTCACTTTATTATGACGCCAATGTTGCAGAAATTACCAATAACAACCATCAGCTGGCTGTTACTTTGGGGTGGAGATTTTAATGAATAGCTTTTTCATAACACGTTGTACATTGAAAGAATCCCGATACTTAACAGTTCGGGTTTTTTTCATACCATTTAGTTATTGTTGTTTTTTGTGTTATTATTAATAATGCCATATTTTCATAACTGCAGACGGGCGAAAAATTGTCTGCGATTGGTAGAAACGCAATGCATTGCGTTTCTACGCAAACACCTGTCCGCAAAGATATAATTTTACATTCTGTTCTGCCTTTGCAGGCAGCAGTTCCATTCCTGTTGCCCCCCAGACAACGTTTTACTCGCTTGCGGTTATGGAAATTTAACTTTTTAATATCTATCTTCTACTCTTAATTAACACAAACAGTTCCTAATAAATTGCAAATACATCCGTTTCTCTACATAAACTCTTTACTTTTGCACATGCTGAAATTAGCGCCTAAATACATCAAAAAAATATACAAAACACTGCTGATTGTTTTGCTCGGAGTGCTGCTTATTCCGGGTGTGCTATCGTTACTGCTGTTTTTGCCGGGCATACAGACGCCGGTGGCAAAGAAAATTGTTGAAATGTTGTCGCGTAACCTCAATACCGAAATATCGGTAGGGCGCGTGTCGGTTTCGCCTCTTACCGGAATTTATCTTACCGATTTTATTATGCTCGACCGCCAAAACGATACATTGCTGTTCTCGAAAAGCGTGAGAGCGGGTATCGAACATTTCTCGTTCCGAAAAAAGAACATTACCTTCGGAAAGGTGCGAATACAGCAACCATCCATAAAAATACAGCAGCGCGACAACGGTATGAACTACTCCTTTCTGTTCGACTCTGCAAAAACGTCGGACGATTCGCTCAAATGGCAATTCGCGATAAGCGGACTGACGATTGATGACGGTAAACTGCTGTTTAGTCATGCCGCTTTGCGCGAAAATGGCATTGCACTCAATTCGCTGTATTTCGACAACGTTGAGATGG
The DNA here is from genome assembly GCA_031285765.1 of Cytophagaceae bacterium. Taxonomy (GTDB): domain Bacteria; phylum Bacteroidota; class Bacteroidia; order Bacteroidales; family Marinilabiliaceae; genus WRMI01. Next base: position 9,006 of record JAITVO010000244.1, read on the forward strand.
ATGCCTCAATCGTACAAAGCGACTCGATTTCGGTTGAAATCAGTAGCCTCCACATGCCCGAAACCAACGGATTCGAAATTAGCGACTTAAGTGCCTTGTGCGAAATTACAAAGGAGTACGCCGACATCCGGCAGCTTGTTGTGCATACGACCAATTCGAGGGTGAACGTAAAGCAGGCATGGTTTTCTATCAATAAAGAGATACCTGCTGAGGAAAAAACGTTTATTGCAGATATTCGCGAAATTTACATCGATCCCAACGACGTTAAGAAAGTATGGAGCAAATTTCCCGACATCAGTCTGCCGATAAAATTTTGGGGCTTGCTACAAGGCTCTATCAACAACCTGAAAGGAAAGAGCATCACTTTTGAGTACGGAAACGTATCGAATTTTACAGCCGACTTTGACGTCAATGACCTCTCGAATTTTAACGACGCTTTTGTTTATGCCGATGTAAAAAGCATGACAACCAATATTGCCGACATCGAAATGTTTCTCTCCGAAACTGAAAAACGAAGCGTTAAACTGCCGCCCGTTCTTCATCAGTTGGGAATTATCAGTTACAAGGGCAACTTTACGGGCTTCGTTAACGATATGGTAAGTTACGGAACGTTTAAAACCGGCTTGGGCAGCATCAATACCGACGTGGGGTTGAAGCTAAACGCCGACAGGAGCCTTATTTTTGCAGGATTAGTTGAAACCGACAATTTTAAAATGGGACAAATGCTGGGCGCAGAAGAAAACGTTGGCGCCATTTCGCTCAACATGGAAGTGAAAGGAAGCCACGAAGCATCGGGCAAGTATTTTGCGTACTTAGACGCCAAAGTATCGACTTTTGAATTCAATAAATACAGGTACAACAACATTGCACTGAACGGATTGCTTACCAATCAACGATACGACGGAAATGTGGTGGTGAACGACCCCAACGGAAAGCTCGACTTTAACGGAAAAGTAGATATATCGGACAGTATCCCTGTGTTCAATTTCTATGCAATTGCTGAAAACGTGCACCTAGAGCGTCTGAACATTCTTCCCAAACTGAAAGGCGGCGTTTTGTCGATGATAATTGATACCAACTTTGAGGGCAGCAGTTTCGACGACCTTATTGGCGAAATCAGCTTGCGCAACAGCTCGCTCTACATGCCCGAAAAGACCTTCAACCTTGATTCACTGGTGATAAAAGCAACCAGAGCAGGCAGTGAAAAACGCATCACACTCGAATCCGATTTTATTGAAGGCGAACTCACAGGGCAATACTATTTCAGAAACTTCGGGCAAACCGTTAACCGGTTTCTCCATAACTATTTGCCGGCTTACAATATTGTAACTCCAAACAGCACGCCCGAAAGGAACAATAATTTCGACTTTTCGCTGCGTTTTAAAAAGATAAACTCGCTGGCTTCGCTCTTTCTGCCCGATATAAGCATCTCGAACAGAGGTTTTGTGAACGGAAATTTTAATTCGATAAACAAAACAATTGCGATAGAGGGCGAACTGGAGCATTTTGGATACAAAAACATCAGTGCGCAGGATGTTGAAATAAAACTGAACGGCAATGGTTTGCTCACGTTTGTTGCAAGAGCAGGGAAAGCCGATGTGGGAGATTTTGTCGATATTTATAACTTCTCGGTTCATCAAAGCGCCGGCAACAATGCCCTTCAAACCAACATATTCTGGAGCAACTGGGGCGATGTAACTTACAGCGGCTCACTCTATTCAAACACAAATCTTAAACGCGACAGCGAAGGGAAACTCTCGGCACACTTAAACCTGCAACCTTCGACAGTTATCATCGCCGATACCGTTTGGGATTTGCTCGAATCGCAAGCGGATTTTTACGAAGACGGATTTCGCGTAAGCGATTTTAGAATTGAACACGGCAATGAGTTTCTTGCCCTGTCGGGATTTGCCAATCGCGAAACTGCCGACAGCCTTATGCTGACTATCAACCAGATGGATTTGAATCAATTCTTTAAAAATAGCGACGAAAGAACGATTTCGATGTCGGGCATTATTAATGGAGAGCTTACGCTAAGGGATTTATTCCGCGCCCCCATGCTGTCGGGTAACGCAGGCATCAAGCAGTTTGTATTCAACCGTTCCGAAATAGGAACCATCAGTGTAAACAGCGCTTGGAGCAAGGAATTTGAAGCCATGACCATGACAGCACAGGTTATTGACAAAGAGCGGATGCCGCTCTACGGGTTTGGACTTTTTCACCCCAAAGAGCAGAACCTTGATTTTATGTTCGACGCCGACAGTTTGAGCATCGCCTTTTTGAATCCGATTATCGAAAACGTGCTTCAAAACGTTACCGGCAACGCAAGCGGAAAACTTTACGTGAAAGGTACGCTTAGCCAGCCTGTCCTTACGGGAAATGTGCGACTGAACGAAAGTCGTTTTTATGTAGATATTTTGAATACAACCTACACGATGACCGATTCGGTAGCCTTTTACGCCGGCGAAATAAACTTCCAAAACATGACCGTAAAAGACTTAAATGGAAGGAGCGGCAAATTCGATGGCTCCATTTACCATGACAGTTTTTCGGATGCAAAGTTCAACCTGCGACTGGAGGCGTACGACATGCTGCTGATGAATACGCGGCACAAAGACAATCCGCTGTATTACGGCACTATTTACGGCGATGGTACCATGTCAATCACCGGCACTACCGACAATACCGACATCGCCATTAACGGACGTACCCGACGCGGCACCCGCTTTTTTATTCCCGTAAGGAACAACAAAACGGCAAACGAGAGTTCGTTTATTAACTTTGCATCGGCAAGTAACAGCGCCAACGATAAAAAGAAAGATTACGCTGTTGATGCTTCTGGCGCCAAAATCGACATCGACATTGCCATAACGCCTGACGCCGAAATGCAGATTATTTTCGACGAACATTCGGGCGACCTTTTGCGAAGTTCGGGTACGGGCGACATACAGATACGCATTGACCGCGCGGGCGATCTTCGCCTTTTCGGCGATTACCGAATCGATTCGGGCGATTACCTCTTTTCGCTCGAAAACATCTTTAATAAAGAGTTTGTACTTGACAAGGGTGGCTCTGTAAAGTTCGACGGCGACCCCTACGACGCCATGATTGACATAACTGCCATCTATAAACTGAGGGCTTCGATGAGCGATTTGTCGATGCTGCTCGGAAACGAAGAAAAAAACACGGGGCGTGTTGCCGTAAACTGTAAACTGATGCTGTCCGACCGCTTGCAGCTGCCCGCCATCAAATTTGACCTCGAAATGCCAACGCTCGACAAATCGCGCGAATCGCTGATACGCGATATGATTTCGACCGAAGAAGAGATGAACCGGCAAATATTCTCGCTGCTGCTGCTCAACCGCTTCTATGTTACCGAATACCTCGCCTCCGAAGACGACCCTGCAAAAACAGAACGAAGCACAGCCATTGTAACCACCACCGAAGTGCTGTCGACACAAATCAGCCGCTGGGTTTCGACCATCAGCGACGACATCGACTTCGGCGTAGCCTACCGTCCGGGCGACGACTACCTTACAAGCGACGAATTTGAAGTGGCGCTTTCAACCCGCTTTCTCGACAACAAAGTTACGCTTAACGGCAATGTTGGCTACGGTCAGGACTATCAAAACGCAAGTAAAATGATTGCCGACTTCGACCTCGACGTTAAGTTGAACAACTCCGGCACCATCCGCGCCAAAGCCTACAATCGCACCAACGACCAGCTGTACTACACCACCCCCACAACACAGGGAATCGGCATCTCGTTCAAAGAAGAATTTGACAGCTTTGGCGAACTCATTCGCAAATACCGTGATATTATCTTTAGAAGGAAGAAAAGGAAAAACGGGGAGGAAACGGTGAAAGTGGAATAGAAGGAGTTTTGGGAACGCGGATTTTTAGTTGCTTTCAACGATCTACACTGTTGGTTAACAAGCAAATATCCATATTATAGACGAATGTAGATGTAATGTGATGATGGCTACCACGAAATATCAAAGATTTCCTTGCTTATAGCGTCAAAAAATGGCGTAGAAGCCGATATGTCGCTCATACTTTGTCATTGATTAACAATCATGTTTCTCTTTGGGAAGAAAACTTTTAAGATAATTGCAAAAACTACCAAACTTTTCCTTAACTTTCATAAAGCAAGCGGCATTGGAAATTGCGGCATCAATTTTTCGTCTGTTGCGGATGATTCCCGTATCCTGCATTAATTGCAGCACATCGTCATCAGTAAATTTTGCAACCTTTTTTACATCAAAACCGGCAAAAGATTTGTGGTAGCCCTCACGTCGCCGCAGTATAATAATCCAGTTTAAGTCCGCCTGTGCGCTTTCCAATGTCAAAAATTCAAACATTTTGGCGTCGTTGGTAACTTTCGCGTCCCCATTTTTCGTCGTGGTAAGCCATATAAAGCGGGTTCACTGCCACACCACTCGCACCGCTGTTTGGCGCTGATATCAACACTCATATCTGTTCTTTTTTTATTGTCCTTGCAGAACTATTTTGCACTAATACAGTTGTGTAAACTCATACTTGCCCAACATGAATGAATAAAATAGTCTGAAAAAGAGGCAAAAATGAATTAATTCGGTATAACAAAGCGTTGTTGTATCGAATTAATTTTGTAATGCAGTATGATAACGCATGGTTGTACGAAATTAATTTTGTAATGTGCCACAATTAGGCTTTAACATGCAAAATTAATTTTGTAATATGGCATAACATTGCTTCTTTACATCAAATTAATTTTGTAATGCAGTATTGTTGTACATAAGCATATAACATTATAGAATTAATTTCACTTTTCAATACTTTAGCATACCAAATTAATTTTTTTAATGTGTCCATTTACATGCAGATAATATATGGGTGGGCTGTATGAGGAAATACCTAACGGCGTTATGAAACATGTTTTGCGTAACAACAGTTAATTATACATTTTGATATTTGAAGCACTTAAAACAGTGCTGTTTGTTGGCGTGCAAATGTAACACGACTGCACAAAAATATTTTATTCTGTATCATTTTTTTCTGCGCCTTTTAGAGTCAAACAAAAATGGTTTGCAAATATTGAAAATTGCGAACATACAATATCTCCTTTCCCCTCATCTACACATCATCCATACGCCTGATACAGGCCCCAATTCTATTCAACCGTTCGTCAATTTGCTGATAGCCTCTGTCGATTTGTTCGATATTGCGAATAATGCTTCGTCCGGTTGCCGAGAGGGCGGCAATCAGGAGCGCTACGCCGGCGCGTATGTCAGGCGAGGTCATTACGCTACCGCGAAGGGGAATTTCCTGATTCAACCCAATAACGGTTGCACGGTGCGGATCGCACAAAATAATACGTGCTCCCATGTCAATCAGTTTATCGACAAAAAAGAGGCGACTTTCGAACATTTTTTGATGTATCAACACGCTACCCTTTGCCTGAACTGCAACTACGAGAAAAACGCTCAATAGGTCGGGCGTAAGTCCTGGCCACGGAGCATCGGCAATGGTCATGATTGAACCGTCAATAAACGTTTCAATCTCGTAGCATTCCTGTGCCGGCACAAAAATATCGTTGCCTCGTGTTTCCATCTGAATACCCATTCGACTAAACGACAGCGGAATTATACCTAAATGTTCGGGCATGGCATTTTTTATCACAAGCTCGCTTTGCGTCATGGCTGCCATCCCAATAAAACTCCCAATTTCAATCATATCGGGAAGAATAACATGGTTGCAGCCGTTCATTGACGAAACTCCTGTAATTGTTAAAAGATTGGAACCGATGCCTTCGATTCGGGCGCCCATTTTCACCAACATTCGGCAAAGCTGCTGCACGTAAGGTTCGCAGGCGGCGTTGTAAATGGTGGTTGTGCAGGGTGTCATCACGGCAGCCATAATAATGTTTGCCGTACCTGTTACCGAAGCCTCGTCGAGCAGCATGTAAGCGCCTTTCATGGCGTCGGCGTGAACGGTGTAGAAGGTTTCGTTGCGGTCGAACTCAAACTTTGCACCCAACTTGTCGAAACCAAAAAAGTGTGTATCAAGCCGGCGGCGTCCTATTTTGTCGCCCCCGGGTTTGGGGAAATAGGCTTTTCCGAAACGTGCCAGTAGCGGTCCCATAATCATAATGGAACCTCGCAACGACGACGCTCTTTTGCGAAAATCGGCGCTTTGCAAATAGTCAATATTTACGTTACTTGCCTTAAAAGTGCAAATGTTGGGCGCTTGGCGCGATGTTTCCACGCCAAGTTTTTCGAGTAAGCCGATAAGGTTATTAACGTCGAGAATGTCGGGAATGTTTTCGATGGTAACAGTCTCCGGCGTCAGTAAAACTGCGCAGATAACCTGTAATGCTTCGTTTTTTGCTCCCTGCGGAACAATTTCGCCCGACATTCGTTGTTGTCCGATGATTTCAAAACTGCTCATACCATCAATATTAGTGTAATTAATTCGTGTTTTTACGGACAAAGTGCGGTTTCCGGTTTTGGGTGTCGCGGCTGTTTTGCTGACGTGTGTTGCGATTGGTCTGCGATTTTGTATCGCGACCTCCGGATTGCCGTACCTGTGCTGCGGTTACGATGAGTTTGCCGTCCGACAGTTCTTTTATATCCTGAACAAGTCTTTCATCCGTAGCAAAATCGTTATTCCAGCTCATCAACGATTTGCGCATGTGGCTTGCTGCAGCCGAAATAAGGCGATCTTTCGGAGCACCGTCCTCCATTTGTACAGCCTCGCCCAGTAGCCGTTCAACCAGAATACCATAATGACGGTAGTGCATTTTCTGGTCATCGTAGGGAATCCGTTCCGGCTTGGTGGTAAAATTTTCGGCTTCGGGCAGCGAATAGGGGAAGTCAATGTCCAACTTAAAATCCGACATAATTGCCAGATGGTCCCACAATTTGTGTTTAAAGTCGTTAATGTCGCGCAAATGTGGAAATAGGCTTCCCATTACGGCAACAATGGCGTCGGCACAACGCCGGCGTTCGGTACGGTCTTCTACGGTTACGGCGTGATTGACCATTTTTTGAATGTGTCTTCCGTATTCGGGAAGCACAAGCTTTTTACGATTCGAATTGTAATCCATTAAAGAAAAAAATGTGCGAAACTGATTTATAATTTGAAGTAACAGAGTTTCTGTTCAGCATATATTTACGTTAGTGTTCTGTGTTGAATTAAAAGCAGCCGATAATTTGCAGACATCAAAACAGGGCGCGAAATTAATATCTAATTTTCAGTTTGGCAAATTTTAGCGATAATTGTTTTGTTCCGGTGTATTTTGGATTGAACGGTTTGCAGGCATGGAAACGCATGTTCGATTTACACACGGCAGAAACGCAAATTTCTTAAAAACAGGTGAAGATTATTCTTTAATTATCATAATTATTTACCTGCACTTGTCTTGAACCACGATGCTTCAACTATGCTCAGCACAAGATTTACACAATTCTTAATATTGAAAAACTATTATATAAATTCACAAAGAAACAATGCGTGTAATGCAAAAATAACAACGAAAGTGTTTTATCTATTGTGTTTCAATGTTGAAGTCTTTATTTTTTTTCTTCCCATACGCGGTTGCAAATTCGTCGGGCATTTGGAAACCTGCACGGAGTTCGTTCAGTATTCGGTTAAACATTTGCTGCCCTTTTTTGCGGTCAAGACTGTACCAGCGCTCGGCTATGAACAGTTTTCGGATGTAGACGAGTATTTTTTCGATGGAAAAGTAATTAAAAAAAGTACTGTCGTCAAGATGTTGCCAGCGATACTGGTCGAGTTTAAATTCGCGCTCCACAGGATTCACGGTTTCGTAAATCTGCACAAGCGTTTCGATGTCGTCCACTTCGCCCGAAAGCCCGAAATCGCGGGTACGATTCTTTCGGATGGACTGCGTGAGGTCATCGTCGCCAACAAGCGTGTTTTCGTAAGCCATTTTGTACTTTCTGCCGCTCAAAGCCGCCATTATGTTGCCAACGGTGCGGTCATACTCGGCAACTTCGCGTACAAACTGACAGGAATTGTTTACAAGATAATCATAATATCTCGCCGTCAGCGTCAATTCGACGGCATAGTAACTGTCGATGCCGCTTTCGCTGTAAAACTGTTCCAAAAAACTGCACATGTACGGCGGAAGTTCAATATCTTCGGCAAGTTCGTACTGTTTACGGTCGGCAATTTGTTCCAAAAACTCTTTTGGATAATTGCCTCGCACGTCCCACTCCGCATCTTTCTTGAAAAGCAGATTCAGCAAATTTTTATTATCATACGGAAGATAGTAAAGCGTTGCCAGATTAAAGTCGGCAGGGCTTAAATCGTCGCGAAGCATCTCTCGAAACTCAATAGCCGTAAAGGACAGTTTCTTTTCGTCGGCAACCAACTCGGGCAATCCTGCAATCAGGCAGTAATAATTCCGTTTCGTCATTTCTTTTTATCAAAAAGGAGTTCGGATGTTTTGGGACGCAGGTAGGATTTAAAGAAGTTGATAAAATCGGCGTCGGTAAAGGTGAGGCGATAACTGTCGCCGACAGGTTCTACTTTGAATCCCGACTTTACGCTGTTGGTAAAAGTAATTTCCAACCCGTTGTTCATTTCCATTAGCATTCGGTTTTTGAAAAATGTTTCCATTTCGATACGTTGCGTTTCGGGCAGAATCACATTCAGATCGAAAATTTCCTTATCTGCCCAGCCTTTTACCGCTGTTTCAATCAGTTTTTGTACAAACGAAACGTCGGTAAACGATTCTTTTACGATAGACTGAACTGCCTGCATGGTAACAAGGCTTGTCAATTCCTGTTTCAACGCCGACACTGCCTGATTGATAGACATTTTCAATTCGGTTTCCACATGTTCTTTCAGCATCTGCGCCTGTTTTTGTGCATCGTCAATTATTTTCTCCGCAGTTTGCGCGGCGTTGCGTTCAATCGCCTCTGCGTCGTCGTGCGCTTTGTTCACGATGTTTTCGGCGTCGGTTTTGGCTTTCTGTACACCTTCATTATAAATTTTTTCAGTCAGTTCCTGAATCTTGGTTTGCATATTCTAAAGTTGTTAGATATTAAACTTTATATTTATTCCCAGCCCCGAGCATGTCGGAATGTCGGGCGCCAAATTTAAAGGATATTACAAACATATCCTAACAAAACGGTCAAAAATAAGTGTTTTTTTTGAGATGACGCCAAAATCAATGCGGTATTTTTTTGAACGAGTGTAAAAAAAATGAGTATTTGCCATATTGTTAAATTGAGTAACCCCATAAAATTTACATCGCGAATATTTCAGAAAAATAAGGATATATTATTTGGAGTAATGATATTTCCGAATTGGAGTTAAACAATTGCCCGTTACTAAAGGATTTATACTGTCATAGTTAAGTACATGACAAAAACTGAAATATATCAAATTTAGCTTTGAGGCAGCGAAATAGCAAGCACGTTGCTATTTCCTCCAGCCCATACTTGAATATTCTTTTGGCTTTTCTTCCATGCTTGAGTATGCGTATTGGTTTTATGTTGATGTGTTTGTGTATTCCTGCCAAGTACG
>JAITVO010000252.1 GCA_031285765.1 Cytophagaceae bacterium
CTGATCCCAAAATCCGTAATCCCTATGCTTTTTGAACGTTTTCATGCGCAAAGATACTGATTTTTATCAACAGGCAACATCTCGGTGAATTTTGGGGGAGTTTTTAGAGGTGCCATTAAGGCTATACCAAGTCCAAGTGAAAACATATTTTTTAACAAATAATTTCTTATCAAAATGGGAACAATCAAAAAATGTATCTTAGGCGGCTTTTCCGGAAAGGTCGGAACAGTCGTAGGCGGTAGCTGGAAAGGCATATCCTACATGCGTTCACTCCCGCAGAGTGTCAAAAACCCCCGCACACTGGGACAGGTAAGCCAGCGAAGCAAGTTTGCGCTTACGCTTAACCTGCTAAAGCCAATGACCGCATTTTTGCGCACAGACTGGAAACTCTACGCACACAGGCAGTCGCCGTTCAATGCCGCAACCTCGTACACGCTTGCCAATGCGATAACGGGAGCATACCCCGATTATTCGATTGATGCAAGCAAAGTGCTGGTGCCGCGCGGTTCGTTAACGCCCGCTGCAAATACCAATGCAACCTCGGCAGGCGGCAACATTGATATTATGTGGGACGACAACAGCGGCGTGGGCAGTGCAAAGCCAACCGACAGGGCGCTTGTTGCCGTATTGAATCCCGCCAAAGCCGAAGCAATCACCACTACCGAAGGCACGGAGCGCATGACAGGAACACAAACCGTTCCTGTCCCCGCCGACTGGTCGGGCGACAGCGTAGAAATCTATCTCGGCTTTGTATCCGAAGACGGCAAAGAGGTGTCAAACAGCGTTCACCTTGGTACGTTAAACATGGCATAGCCTCAACAGGTTTTTTCTTGCAGCAAAAGCCGCTCATTCGGGCGGCTTTTTTTGAAACTAAAATTTAAAATCAAACAATATGATACCGTCAATAATGAACAAAGATTGGAGCCACTGTTATGCGCTCCTTATTGTCTTGGCTATCCTGTACGCCTGTGTTTTCATGTCCGTACTGATAGACCTGTATTTTGGCGTAAAACGCGCCAAAAGGCTAAAAATACTGCGTAGAAGTTTCGGTTACCGCCGCACGATAACCAAACTAACAAGCTACTTCGGCTGATGCTGATGTTATCCATTGTCGACATTGCCGCAAGCGTGGTGTTCAAAATGCCCTACTTTACCGTAATCGGTGCAATCGGCATAGACATAGTCGAGGTAAAAAGCGTATTTGAAAACCTCAAGCAACACGAAAAAAGTGTGGAGGAAGTACAGAAAACACTGCAAAAACTCTTTGAAAACAGGGAGAGCATACAAGCCCTAATCACATTCTTAAACACCCAAAACAGGAGGAAAAACCATGCAACCAAGAGGACACCGCAACAACAATCCTTTAAACATTCGCCATAGTAAAGATGTATTTCAGGGCGAAGTCAAAGGAATAGACAGAAGTTTCAAGACTTTTTCAACAATGCCTTACGGTTACCGTGCCGCCTTTGTAACGCTTGGCACATATCTTTCGAGAGGTTGGAACACAATCGAAAAGATAATTGCAAAGTGGGCACCACCCACCGAAAACAACACCGAAGCATATATTGCCAACGTAGAAAGGTGGTCGGGCGTTCCACGAGATAAAGAACTCACCGCCGCCGATGGTGCCGACTACATTATGATTGTTGCCGCCATGTCCTTTGTCGAAAACGGTGTAAACGCCGATATAAACCACGTAAAAGCAGGTTTTACCCTGCAAACTAAAATCAAAGCACAATGAAAACAATAATCTTACTCGCAGTAATTACATTGCTATTGTGCCTTTGCAGTTCCTGCGGCACAACCAAATATATGCCGGTAGAAACAACCAAAATTGAATACAGGGACCAGCTTGTCCGCGATTCAATATTTCGCTACAATTCTGTTTTCGTCAAACAGAAAGCCGATACCGTATTTTTTGAACGATACAAATATTTGTACAAAGACAAAATTATTCGGGATAGCATTTTCAAAACCGACACAATCCGAGTTCCTTATCCTGTTGAGGTTGTCAAAGAAGTAAAAAAGCCGTTATCAAGTTGGCAGACTTTCCAAGTATGGTGCGGAAGAATTGCCCTTGCAATCGGCTTGCTCGTTATTATTTATTTCGTACTGAAATTGAAAAGAAAATGGCTGTTGTAGCCTTTTACTTTTTCACTCCTTAAAAATAAAACGAGCAGTAAAATAAATTTACCACTCGTTTATTTTTTTCTATCTTTGTACCCTAAATCGGTTTCCCAAATGTTTAAAACATATACTTTATAATTGCAAGAATATTGCGGAATAAATATATAACTAATTGATTTATAATATACAATAGATAATTCTGTAATAACCATACATACGGTTATTGTTATCCTTTAAAACAATATATTTTTTAATTTATTCTAATATAAATAACATTTGATGTTATTCTACCCTTAAAACGACTAAAACCTGATTTTTTTAAAAGCTCAGTATTTTTATGTAATTTTTGCAACCATTCCGCCCTTAGCCATCAACGCAAGTGCCTGAAATACGTTTTGTGCGTTTTTAATTGTCGTGTCAATCACCGAACGGATGACGGCAAAAGTCTGCGCACCGTCAAGACTTCGGAAAAGTCCCGATACTTTTTG
>JAITVO010000246.1 GCA_031285765.1 Cytophagaceae bacterium
TGCAAACAGTGGACGATTGTCTAATAAAAACGCTGGGTAAATTGTACATAATAATGGTATGGAAAAATATACTATTTTTGTTGCTTTAAATTTTAATGCTATATAAATTAAACAGAAAAAATTATGATTTATGGTTATATTCGGGTTAGCACAGACAGGCAAACGGTAGAAAACCAACGATTTGAAATCAATCAGTTTTGCGATAAAAACGTAATAGTAGTTGATAAGTGGATTGAAGAAACCATTTCGGGTACAAAAACAGTCAAGGAACGAAGACTCGGTAAACTTCTTAAGAAAATGAAACATGGCGACATTCTGATTTGTTCCGAACTTTCGCGTTTGGGCAGAAACCTGCTCATGATCATGGGTATCCTCAACGAGTGCATGAACCGCGATATTCAAGTCTGGACTATCAAAGACAACTATCGCTTAGGGAGCGACATCAATTCCAAAGTTCTTGCTTTTGCTTTTGGCTTGTCTGCCGAAATTGAACGTAACTTGATTTCGCAGCGTACCAAAGAGGCGTTAGCCCGCAAACGAGCCGAAGGTGTAATACTCGGCCGCCCCAAAGGAAGCAAATCAAAAGTCAAGAAACTGACAGGCAAGGAAGCTGAAATCAAAACCTTGCTCGACAAAAAAGTATCGAAGTCGGCGATTGCACGAATTTTGGGAGTACATAGGCTGACGGTATCGGAGTTTGTGAAAAACAACATTTTCGGATAATTCCGAAGTTTTATATCATCCCCAAATTCTTGTAATTGTGAGAATTTGGGGATGAATTTTTCTTTTTCACAACTGAACATTTCGCAAGTTCCGTCAGGTACAAAACAACTGCCTGCATGGGTTCAGAAAAGATAATTTTCTATCTATAAAGGCCTCCTATTTCCTGCCAGTTTATAAATCTCACTTTATGAAAATCTGCGGAGCCAATATTCAGCCTTTTCAAGGCTGTTTTGCGTAATATGTATTACTAACTGAAGTTGCACAAAACCACGCTGTTAAGGAGGTTTCTTCATATTAAATTGAGGTGATGCACAGGAAACACCCAATGGTGTTCCGCTTTCTTTTCCAACTTTCAGGCATTAACAGAACATGAATACACCGTAAATAGCCGATTTTGTTTCGCGCAGGCATCATTTTTTATTCAGCAAACAAATCAAGTATTTCCTGCCGCGATAAGTCTTTGAGTGGATTATTGCCGGCTACGAATGTGTCGGCTAACTGCTTTTTTGACTGCTGAAGTTGAGCAATTTTTTCTTCGATGCTGCCGGTTGATAAAAAACGATAGACAAAAACGTTTTTGGTTTGCCCGATACGATGAGCGCGGTTAATGGCTTGCGCTTCGGCGGCGGGGTTCCACCATGGATTGAGCATAAACACATAATCGGCTTTGGTGAGATTTAGTCCAACGCCGCCGGCTTTAAGCGAAATCAGGAAAATGCGACACTCCTTTTCAGTCGAAAATGTGTTGATAACATCTTTCCGGTTATGCGTAGAGCCGGTTAGCATGGCATAGTTCAGATGCCTGCGTTCGAGTTCGGTTCGCAACAGTTCCAAATCTTTTACAAACGACGAAAACACCAGTACGTTATGCTCTTCGGCTACAATGTTTTCGATGTTTTCGATAACCTGTTCAAATTTGCCCGACGAGCCTTCGTAATTTTCATCCACCATCACCGGATGATTGGCAATTTGCCGAAGTCGCGTTAATGCCTGCAATGCAATGATGGCTGATTCTTTGGGAACTTTCGACTCAAATATTTTATAGATGGTGTTGCGAATGCCCGATTTCTCCCTGTCGTAAAATTTTTTCTGTTCGGGCGTCATATCGCAGTAAAGAATCTGTTCCATTACCGGCGGCAAATCGTCGGCAACCTTGTCTTTTGTTCGGCGCAGCATAAATGGACGAATCAACTTCTGAAGCTGTTCAATTTTCGCCTCGTCATTATTTTTAACAATAGGCGTTACAAAGTGTCGTTTGAAAAACGCCTGCGAACCAAGCAAGCCATGGTTTGCCAAATCCATCTGCGTCCACAAATCGACTAATGAATTTTCGATAGGCGTACCGGTAAGCATCAGGCAATGACTCGCCTCTACCCGTTTTATCGCCACATGTATTTTCGATGAAGGATTTTTTACAAATTGACTTTCGTCGATAATAAAATAATGAAACCGGTAACTGCTCAAGAGGTCAATATCGTTGCGGAGTACGCCATACGACGTAAGTACAATGTGGTAGTGCCGAAAAACTTTTCCAATATCTTTTGAGCGTAAACGATTGCCGCCGGTGTAAGTATATATTTTAAGCGACGGGGCAAATTTACGAATTTCGTCCTGCCAGTTAAACAGCAGCGAGGTTGGCATGCAAATAAGCGACGCCGGCAGTCCGCTTACGTTGAACGATTTTATTTCGGGCTGTCCAAACAGCGAGAGCTGTGCAATGCCCGTGCCGTTTGTGCTGTTTTTAGCGTTTTCGGGTTGATATATTTTCAGCAGCAGCGTAATGGTTTGCACTGTTTTTCCCAATCCCATATCGTCGGCAAGTATTCCGCCAAAATTGTTTTCGTACAAAAACGAAAGCCATTCGTAACCCTCTTTCTGGTAGGGACGCAAGGTTGCATTCAAGCCGTCGGGCAGCGCTGTTGCCGGAAACTGAACTTCCTTATCGTCGGGTTGGTGTTTTTGGGTGATGCTTTCGATAATTGCTAAATGAGTTCGGGGCAGCAGAATGGTTTTATCTTCAATTTTTCCGTAATTAAACAGTTCGCTGTAGCGAGTAAACCATTCGCGAGGAATAATAAACAGTTCGTTGTTGGGCAAATGGAAAACAGGGTCGTTGTCGATAATATTTTTGCGGAAGCGTATAAATGGAATAGTGAACTCGCCAATAATTACCGAACCGCGCACTTCGAACCAGTCGCTTTCGTTGCTGGTATCGAGCGCAACGGTATGATTGCCAAAATACAGTTTCGATGTTTCGTATTCGGGAATTATCGTAATATTGTTCGCTTCGAGCTGTTCGCGGTGAGAGTTCACCCATTCGGTTAATTCGGCAAGCGAATTGCGCAACTGCCCGTCGCCGCTCTTTGCCTCAAAAAGCGATTCACCCGCTTCTTTTAAACCGAACGACTCCAGCAGTTTGGCTATACGGTGTTCAAACTCGGCATTCCGCTGTATTTTAGTAAAACAGTATTTCTCATCGTCCGCTTTAAACGATACAAAAATATTCGATTTTGAATCGGCAAAAAACAAACGGTCGTTATATTGAAAATGCAGCGCAATAACTGCTTTTTCTTTTAAATTTTTCAGAAATTTGAGTACCGTTACAGGAGTGCTCTCGGCGTCGTTTATTTCAAAACCTGTAGCAACCACGCGGTAATTACGAATGCTGTTGAGAACAAAGTTTTCCATGTAAAACAATACCTGCTGCGGCTGAATTGTAATAACCGCCTTTTGCATAAAGGGTCGAAACTTTTTGCTGTCGATATTTTCAAAATAATACAAACGGTTATGAATCCGCAAAACGGCAGGCTCGTTAAGCAGCATGCTGACTTCGCGTTCATGTATCGAAAATTCTTTTTCGTTGCCACTGCCGTCAAAATATTGTCTTATTTTTAACGAATAAAGAAATCGCTCGTTGTTCAGGTCGAAATAGCAAACCGGCTCGGCAGGACGCGATTCAATTTTAAGCAAATCGGCAGTATAAAGTCCTGCGTAAACCGACTCTTTGTAATATGCCGGCACCGAAGATGAAGCAAGCAAACGTACTGTTTTGTAAATTTGTTTTTCGATATCTTTCTTTATATGCGGTTCGAAGCGCGAGTCTTCAGGAAGATTTTCAAAAAACAGTTTCAACGTACCATCCTTCGAATATTTTTGGAATAGATAACGGTCGCTAATGCGGTCTAATGTTTCGATAATCAGCTTTTCGTCGTCGGTAAACCGTTTAGGCTCCTGCCGAATGTGTTTGAGCGAAGCATGTTCGTGCAGCGTAATCGGTTTTTCGTCATCAACCGTAGCCAAATAGGGAATAGCAGTAATTCCAATGTTAATACGCTCAGTAAAAACTACAATCAACTTCTCCATCGTAAAACAGCAAATATCTTTTAATGTGCAATTTATATCAATCAACTTTTACAAAACAGGCTTCCTTACAAAACAAGCCTGCAAAAATACAAAATATTTGCGTTTCTACAGTGAATGAATGTGTATTATTCGGGTAAACACATTAAAAGTATTTAAATATCGAATTGTATTTCCTCGAAAGTAACAACCAAATGCCGGCTTTTATATGTTTTGTTTCTTTTTTTGTTATTTTTGTCGGCTGTTAGCAGCGATGTTTACGAATAAATCCTTAAAAATAACTCGCTGTTCAACATTCTTATTTTTTAATGGTACGATATTTGAAAGGAAGCGGCTTTTTTCCGAGAAAATTAAATCATATAGAATTATTTGCCTAAATAAACTGATTATATTACAAAAATATCAATAATGAAAATGATGAAAAAGACGATGCTATTACTGTTTCTGATTTTTGTTGGTTCCAATTATGCTTTCTCGCAAAGCGACGAGGGCGAAACTGTTGACTCAGTAAACTATGAAATAATTGAAAACAATACCTCAATAGAACTTGACAGCATTACCGGCCTTGTGGTCGATTCGATTTCGGAAGCCACAGAACTCTTGGTAGAGGAGCTTTCCGACTCTGTTTACATTGCCCGTTTGTCGGCAATTAACTCTCCCATCGAATTGCCATTCAACAGTCAGGTGAAATCGTACATCAAACTTTATACGCAAAAACGCAGGAGCCAAGTGGAAAACATGCTCGGACTGGCAGAATATTATTTTCCGCTGTTTGAAGAAGTGCTGGATGCAAACAATTTGCCTCTGGAATTGAAATATCTTCCAATTATAGAATCGGCATTGAATCCAAAGGCGCTGTCGCGTGCGGGCGCTTCGGGAATATGGCAGTTTATGTATTATACCGGCAAGCGATACGGGTTGGAAATCAATTCATATATTGACGAGCGGCGCGACCCTGTAAAAGCAACTCATGCCGCAGCCGATTTTATTTCGGATTTGTACAACCGGTATAACGACTGGCATTTAGCTATTGCGGCATACAACTGCGGTCCCGGAAATGTTGACAAAGCCATTCGCCGTTCGGGAGGCAAACGCGACTTTTGGGAGATTTATTACCGTTTGCCCCGCGAAACAAGAGGGTATGTACCTGCATTTATTGCAGCCGCTTATGTAATGAGCTATGCTGCGGAACATAAACTTTATCCGCAACAAACGATTTTTCCTTCTGTGTCCGATACAATTATGGTAAGTCAGCCGCTTCACTTTGAACAGATTGCCGCAACAATGCATATATCGGTAGAAACATTACGGGAATTGAACCCACAGTACCGCAGAGATATTATCCCTGCAAAAAACCAGAGTTATGCCTTACGCCTGTCGTCGGAACAATCACTGTTATTTGCGTCCAACGAGGACTCTATTTATACACACAAACGTCAGCAATATTTTACCGATAACCGGTTAATTGTAAATCCAGTCAATTCCGATTATCCGGTTGTTGCGCCCGAAGGACGCGCCGCTGTGCAATATACAGTAAAATCGGGCGATGCAGTGGGGCTGATTGCCGACTGGTTCGACGTACGAACTGCCGACCTTCGTTACTGGAATAATCTGAGAGGCAACATGATTAGAACCGGACAAAAACTCACTGTTTATGTTCCCAAAAATAAAGAAAGCCATTATAAAACAATTGCCCAGTCAAAATCGAAATCATCGGGAAAGGCTGTGGCGCCTATCCAAACAACAACGAAAACCACTACTTCAATTTCCGAAAATGGCAAGTACGAATATTATACCGTGAAATCGGGCGATAATCTTTGGACAATAGCAAAAAAATATCCCGGCGTTTCAAATGAAGACATATTAAAACTGAATAATATTGCAGATGACCGTAAAATTAAACCCGGGCAGAAGTTAAAAATACGACCCCTATCGTAAAATACTTGAGGGTTAATTATTCACACTTTTCTGTGTTTAAAAATGCAATGTATTTCACATTGCATTTTTTTATTATACACCTTGCAAAACTAAACCGCTATCAGTAATTAATCTGTCGATGGATGAGTTTTTACATTTGGAGGACGGGAAAAATGTAGTGTTTCAATACAATCATGTATCGGACGAAAAAAGCTATATTGACCATATTTTACAACTGTCGGATAAATTAAAAGCGATCAGTTTGGTTCCCGACAAGGAACTCCTGTTTACAGCCTATGATATTCCGTTTTATCATTTTTTCAAATACCCCGAACTTGTTTTTTTCAGGATATACTCATGGCACAATGCACAAAAGCACAACATTGAACCGTTTCACAAGTTTTGTAACAGTTCGGAAAATAACAGAATAATACCCATATACGAAAAAATGTACCACGATTACACGCATATTCCTTCAAAGGAAATATGGACAAAACAAACAGTGGATACAACACTTCAACTGCTGGAATATTATTGCGATACTGATGCATTTGAGAGTAGGGATACAATTCTGCTTCTTACCAGTCAGTTGTTGAGTTTGGTTGATTCGGTAAAACAGCTTGCAACCAGCGGGTATAAGGAAAATATAAATAAAACGCCCATTTCTCTTTATTCGTGTTCGGTAGATGTTGAAAACAGTTTTATGATGCTGCGCAACGGCAGCGACTGGACGTGCACCCTTAAAATGTATGCCATCAACCGAATTGCTTCCGAAAATAAAGTTTTGTGTTTCGATACGCTTGAATGGATTGAGAGCCTGATTTCAAAATCCATACTTATCAGCGGCAACACGGCTTTCAAAGAGAGAGTTCATTTTTTTGATTCGATAAAAGAAAAGATTCAACTCTTCATGAAAAAAATAAACGCATAAAAAACTTTCAGCAAATACCCGTAAAACAGCATGTTCTTTCGATAAACTTTCAGCATTATCCCGTAATTATTTTTTCAATAATCAATATTTGCCAAATGCAGATATATTAACAGCAATTTTACTTTTGATGTTTATCGAATAATGCAAATCGACACGTTATTTGCGCTGTTCGATAAAATCGTAATTAGGAGGTTATTGGGCTTCTATCTAATTTTGCGGCGCGAAAATGGTGGAAACAGTTCCACTGTTAATTAAATTATTTTTGGGAGAAATGAGAAACATAACTGTTTTTTGGAGTTTATTTTGTTTGATTGCTTTTACACAATGTAAAAACGATGTTGATTTGTTGTCCGAGCAGTCCGAATTTGCGGACACGAAAAGTGCAGAACTTGGCAGTAGCGCAGAGCCTGCAGACGAAATGATTTTGGGGCGAAAACTTGAAAACCCCTATTCTGTTGAAAACATGACAAAGGCGTACGACGGTTTGAAAAAAACGGCACGTAGCCGTTCGATTGACCAAAACATTGTTATCAAAACAACCCACCTGTACATTCGCTTTCAGCCAAGGGACACGGCTGAATACAACTACCTGATTGACAGGTCGGGCTTGTCGCTGTTTACCTATCCGCTCGACTATGAAACAGTTCAGGAAGGAAACTGTTATAAAAGAGCGGATGCAAATGACGGAGAGTTGCCATGGCTGTACACATCCGTACCCGTTGAAAGCGCCGACGAAATAGCGGTGAAATACGACATTCTGGAGTATTGCCACATTCCCGACGAGGCTGTAGCTGAAGCGCAGCACCGAAGTACGGCTCATACCGAAACACTTGCGCTGCTTGAACTGGAATCTTTGCGCCTGACGGGAAACATTACCCGCGCGGAGTACGACGAAGCCATTACGCTTACAAGAGGTAAGAAAAAAAATCCGTCGGGGTACATAAAGGTTCACAATACTTCAACAGGCATCCTTGAAGGTGTAAAACGGGTAAAGGTAAGGGTTCACAACTTTGTGAAATGGTGCGAAGCCTATACGGACGAAAACGGTTATTATCAAATGTCCAAATCGTATCGCTCTAACGTACATTATGCCGTGATATACGAAAACCATACAGGTTTCAAAGTTTGGGGCAATTTTGCTTTTCTGGCTCCAGCCAATCACAATATGAACTGGCACTCGCCTTCGGGATACAGCACAAATCTTTACACCAACTCAAGAGCATGGCTGTGGTCAACCGTTAACAATGCTGCATATATTTACAGGGAAAAGATGTGTCCTGCATTTGGCATTACCAAACCGGCAAGCGATTTACGGTTATGGACAACAAGAGGATTGGGTAGCAGTTTAGGAAGTGGCTCTGCGCCTATGGCAAAACGACTTTCGCTGGAAGCAGCAGTGCTCACAAAGTTTTTAAGCAAATTTTCGGTATTTGCCAATGTGGGCTATATAGTGTGTGTGATGCCAGATGTGTTTATTTTAAAAGATTTTAAAGGTACCAAAGAGTGTTATTCTACAGTTTTTCACGAAATGGCACATGCAAGCCATTTTGCAAAGGTAGGAAAAGAGTACTGGCTCAATTATATTTGGGGTATCATAAATAATGGCGGGTATGGGAACAGTGCCAATGGAACAAAAGCTGGATACATTGGCGTAGGTGAAATGTGGGGGTATTACTTTGGATACAAATGTATGAATAACGCACATGCATTGGGATTTACACAGTTCAATAGTGTTGGACTTGAAGGTACTAATTATTGGTTTAAACTTCAAATCATGAAAGATTTGGATGAAAAATGTGGACTTTCTCCCAAGCAGATATATGACTGTCTTTCGAGTGACGTAACCAACCATACCCAATTTAAAAACAAATTAATCAGTAAATATGCAAGCAATAACACGGCATTACAGCGAAAGATTAATGCAGCATTCTCTTATATTAACCTTTAAAACGGGTTTATTAATTGGCTTTGTGGTATCACTTTCTTCCTGCAAACTTTTTGCATGGGATCCGGATTACGAAAGTTGTCATCAGGTGCGAATTGCAAATAGCACCAATGATACGCTTATTTTCTCTGTTATCACAAAGCATTTATGTCCATCTTGTGAAGTAGCGGCGGAGGATGCATGGAAATTGTTACCAGACGACAATATCCATATTGCAGCACAACCAAAGATGTCTGGCTTTGATTTGCTAAATGATTATTGCGGCAGCAGTTTAGATACGGCTATGGTCTATAAAATTATAGATGACACATTGAATAGTAAAAAACTGTATGTTTTAAATTTATATAATGCCTATTATCACGTTTTGCCAGTAGTAAAATGGGGAGGTACTCTGCAGGATTTGCCTGACAGCATCCACAGTTTTTACAACAAAAACTCATGGGTATTTTCAAAAAATCCAAATAACTCAAAAGCGGAGGTCATCACATTTACCATTACCGAAGACGACCTGAAGCCGTAGTATAACAACGGCAGGCATTATCCAGTTACGGAATGCAGGGGCGGGGTACCTGCATTGCATAAAAAGAGTGGAGAGTGAAAACACCAGACTGTGTTATTCATCTCTCCACTTTTCTTTTTTCCACTCTCACGTAAAGACGGGTAAAACTCTGCCCTCAAACGTAATTTTTAATTCGTAATTGAATTTTTTACCACCTTTACGCTGCCAACCGCTTTTGTGCCCGAAAACAGGCGAACTATGTAAACGCCGGCGGGCAAGTGGCAGATGTTGACTTCCGTTTTGCCGTTAACCATCTGGGTAAACACCTCCCTGCCGCTCATGTTGTAAATTGCGGCTTTGCCCGTGCCATCGTAATCCAAAGTAAAAATACCGTTTGTAGGGTTGGGATACACTTTAATTTCGCTGTTCGTGATGTGTGTATCGTCTATTCCCACACCATTGTGGTTAATGGTGATGGTGTAGGTTTTTGCGGTGATACCATCGCGGGCGGTTACAGTGATGTCGAACTCATTGACGCCTGTTTGGAGCACTTTGATGCCCGTGCCTGCAACAGTTGCGGCGGCATCGGTGGCAATGGCGGCAATTACAACAGTCGAAAAATCTATCGTGTAGCCAGTAACCGAACTGCTGAATGCAGGCATCAGGTTTGCACTTACCGTTAGGCTTGCAAGCGTGGCATCGGTGTCGGGCGTTTCGCGGATTACATTTACCGTATAGGTTTTGGTAGTGATGCCGTTGGCTGCCGTTACCGTGATGTTGAACCGGTTTTCGCCCACCTCCAACATTTTAACTCCCGTGCCGGCCACCGTTGCAGCGGCATTGCTGGCAGTGGCGGCAATATAAACGGCGGTAAGGCTGTTGGCGGCTTCGGCTGTGTAGTCGGTAACCGTGCTGCCAAAGGCAGGGGCAAGCACACAGTCGCTCACTGTGAGGCTTGCGAGCGTGGCATCTTCGTTGGGATTAACATCGTGCTTCCGGGTTATGTTTACCGTGTAGGTTTTGGTGGTAACTCCATCCTGCGCCGTAACGGTAATGTCGAACAGGTTGGCTCCCATTTGCAGCGCTTTGGCTCCCGTACCGGCAACCGTTGCAGCGGCATGGCTGGCAGTGGCGGTAATGTAAACGGCGGTAATGCTGCTGGCAACTTCTGCTGCGTAGCCGGTAACCGCGCTGTTGAAAGCAGGTGCAAGCACACAGTCGCTCACCGTGAGGTCGGCAAGCGTGGCTTGGGTGCTGTACCCTTCGCGAACTATCCTCACCGTATAGGTTTTGGTGGTAATGCCATCTTCGGCAGTTACAGCAATGTTGAACACATTTTCGCCAATTTGCAGCGGGTGGGCGCCTGCACCGGCAACTGTTGCTGCGGCATCGCTGGCTGTAGCGGCAATGTTGACGGCTGCAACGCTGTTTACCACATTAACGGTGTAGCTGGTAATTGCGCTGTTAAAGGCAGGTGTAAGCACGCCATTGCTTACCGCGAGGCTGGCAAGTGTGGCATCGGTGCTGGGTTGTTTGTTTACGCATATTTCGTTGCCAAACTGGCTTTCGCAGCCTCCACCGGTGGCTTTCACCCTGTAGCAGTACTCCTCGCCATCAACCAAATCGGTATCGGTGTACTCCATGCCATTTACTGTAGCAAGCAGTTCACCGTTGCGGTACAACTGGTAGGTGTTTGCAATGCCCTGCCATGCAATGGCAAAGCCGTTGTTGACATCTGTAACGGTTAAGTTTTCGGGCACCAGTGTTTCAATTGCGTAAAAATTTCCATTATTGACATAACTCCAAGCTGATGAACTTTGATAAGCTGCCACAGAGCTACACGGCACATACACACCTCCGGCAGCAGGGACAGCATTAAATGCTCCATTACTGTGCAGGGAAGGTGGAGTAGTACTTTTACAAATAATTGTATCCAGCCAGTAGCAGTAGTAAAAAGCCTTTTCGCCAATACTTGTAACACTGCTTGGGATTGTGATGGATGGTAAATGTATGCAGCTATAAAAAGAACCAAATCCAATATAAGATACTGTATTGGGAATTGTAACCGATTTCAGTTTTTGACAACCGTTAAAAGCATTTGCACCAATATTCGTAGCGCCTTCTTCAATAATTACACGCCTTATTCGTTCTCTGTAATTTTTCCATGGAATATAATCAGAATTAGTAGAATCATACATGCCCCCCCTGCCACTGATGGCGAGCGTGCTGTCGCTGGTGAGTTTCCATGTAAGATTAGCGCCACTATAGCCACAGTTGCCTGATGCAATAACAGACTGGGCGTGTGTAGCTGTGCCGGTTACTGCTGCAAAAAGGAGCAGCAAAACCGTTTTTTGTAATAAAAATGAACACTTCATTGTTTTGATATTTAAATTTAAATGATTTTCTAAAACGTTATTCCCACTACAAGTTCTATTGTGTTGAGATTTGAGGTAATGTACGAGCCATCCGCAGCGCTGCGCGAGGCAGGGCTTAAGCCGTCAGCCGTCATATTCGCAACTTTGTATTGCAGTCCGCCAATCAGGTACGATTTCCGTTTCAGCTTGTAGGCACAGTTGATGCCAGCGCTGTATCCGCCCATTGTTCCCACTTCCTTGCTATCCGGATTATTAACAATACCAAATTGTAAATAATATTTTGCGTTGGGGATGATGTAAACCGGACCCGCTTTTACTGGTAGCTGCAAACCGGCATGGATACCCATGCTGGTATATTTGGCAATGCCGGTTGTATCGCTGTCCATGCCATTGAAGCTACCCCTGCCAAAATTGAATCCGCCAATGATGAACGTTGATAATGTATATTCGTAGGCAAGCGAAAGGTGCATCCTCGTGGCGCTGTTTGCCGGAATACCTACTCCCAGCAGCACTGCGTTTTTGTAGCCAAAAGAGGTTGCTATGCCGCTTTTAGCCATGTCGCGCATGTCGAGCGCCGAAAAGTTCGACATTGCCCACTCGCCATTTCTGAACGTCCAGCTCGATGTAACCGGAGTATCTCCGTAGCTGAAAACCACAGTTGCCACACTGTCGGTAAAATTGCTGATGCTGCCGTAGCTTAGTGTTTTTTTACCGAAACGTGTTTCCAGCGCCGATGCAAGCCCTATGCGGACGCCATCAACAGGCATTCCGTTGCCGAAACAAACGCTGGTTTCGGCGCCCACCGAATCGGTGAGCGATGCCAGCAGTTCGTAAAAATCGCTTACCGATATGTTGGCAATGTAGTCGTCCGACAGGTAGGGGTACACATCGCGGTATCCCTCCTTCATGGCTTTGGCAAAACCCTGTGCCCGTTCTTGCAGTTTTTCCCTGCTTTGCGGCGCTGCCTGCGAAAAATGGGCGGAGATAAACTCCTGCATGGTAGTTGCCGCAATTGAGAAGTTTGCATTCTCGCGGTTGCGTGCCTGCCATGTGTTGATGCCAATAACTGCATAGCCTGTGCCACCTGCACCGGCATTCCTCACAAGCAGCGGTCCGCCGGAGCTTCCGGGGTCAACCTGTGCCGTATGCTGGATAACCTTTGCCGACTTCTGCACTGTCCACTCCTTCATTTTAGCCGAACTGTTGGATATGATGCCCTTGCCAAGCTGCCACGACGGGTCGCCGCCCAATCCGGGGAATCCAGCCGTATAAACCTCGTCGCCATCGGCAAATTTCAATTCGGCAAAAGCCATCGGCGCTGCAAACGCAGCCGTGTCGGGCAGGGCAATCAAAGCCATTTCCGAACCCTCGTCCACTGCTACAATGCGGCATCCGCTGTATTTCACTTCCGGCGCATCGGCAGGCATCAGTTCAATATCCACATCCTTTGCCTGTGCCACCACGTGGCGGTTGGTAATAACATAATAACGTCCATCATCATTGTTGAGCCACACAAAACCTGTTCCGTAGCCCCCTTTAGAGTATGCAGCGAGCAGGTCGGCGGCAGCCGTGTAGCCATCGCGCCGCAGCGACTGCGAAAAACCGGTTAAAAACTTCACTGTACTCCCTGTATAGTTGGGACGAACCACTACCACTGCGTCCCTCAGTGTTTGCGCCTGCATAGCAGACGCCCATAAACAGAAAAATAAAACCCAATACTTCTTCATTTGTTTTAATAAAAATATAACTTACTGTTTTGGTGCCGCGCAGCGGTTATCTGTACTTACTGTCGCCATAAGCGACCGAAAAACATCACCACTGCGCAACAGCTGTAACCAACTATATACTCAAACAAAAATGGTTTGCAAATAACAGTGGATTCCAGTTTTAACTGTTCAGTTTATTTATTGACAAGGGGATTAATCCCCTTGTTGCTTTTATTCGCAAATCAATTCTGTTTGAGTATAACTTTTAATATTTCTCCTTTTGAAAACCCCACACCCGCAACTCATCTTTCCACGAATCGGGGTAGTTGCCTTTAATGATATATACCAGCGAATTGAGCACTTTGCAAATGTATGCCTTTTTCTGTGCCTTAATGTTTACATGTTCAGCCGAAATGCTGTCGATTGCAATGGCGCTCTTGCGGATGGTTTCAAAACGCGAGTGCACATCTTCCCAATAAGCTTTTCCATACTTGCGGTCGCTCAACTCATACTGTTCAATGCCGCTAATCATCTGTTTCAACGAGCGCTCGCGCTTGTTCTGGTCGCGGGGGATGCGGTATGAGCCGCTCACTTTTACCATGCCAAAATGTGAATAATACGATGATGCATCCTTTGCCGAAAATTTTTCGGCAATATAGCCTTTCACATAATTCACCCCTGTATCAATCTCAATATTAATATAGGCAAGCCCTTTGGTGATGGTTGCCCGTTTACCTTTTGTGTTGCTCCGTATGTCGTACGACGATTCGAACACACCAACAGCCTCCAAAAATTCCTGCGGTGTAGCCCATGCCAGCCAGTTGGCTCCCTTTTTTGCCCACATACCGGCAACACTGTACGATACCGAAATAACATCTGCTTCCTTTTCAGGAATTGTACTGTGCGGTTGCTTCTTTGTTTTAGTTCCTTCTGTCATCGCTAAATAATTTTGATAAGGTTTATATGATTCAATACACACTTCATAAATTAAAAAAACTGTTTTTACATCTGCAAGGCGTCTTTTAAAGTTTATGATATATCCATACGCTCCGTAAATGTATGAACCTAAACTCCGAACATATATGAACGATACGTACATATATGTTTGAAAACTCAAAATACATCCAGCAGTTTTGCAACAGCATATATTTGCTTTTTGTATTTATCCAAACGTTTCGTACAGGCATGTTTTAAAACTCAAAATACATCCAGCAGTTTTATAACAGTCTGTTCGGAAACTCGAATAATGCTGAAACGCAATGTTCCGTTACATTTTTATACATAAAAGGTATCGGCAAATATCTGTTTAATACCGTTGTCATATTCATTGTACTGTTGTACAACTTTGTGATATTTTGTACCAGTGCACGGTTAAACGCATGCTCGCAACAAAAGGTTACATTGGAGTGTATTTTTTTTTACAGGAAGCC
The DNA here is from genome assembly GCA_031285765.1 of Cytophagaceae bacterium. Taxonomy (GTDB): domain Bacteria; phylum Bacteroidota; class Bacteroidia; order Bacteroidales; family Marinilabiliaceae; genus WRMI01. The sequence continues at coordinate 14,887 of JAITVO010000246.1, forward strand.
GTATTTTAACATTTTGAGCATGAAATATAAGTGCCGGCTTTAAAGTGCACCAAAGGGTTTTGACAGCTGATTCTGTACCGCTCGCCGAGCCAACTCCCGTAAGGTGAATATTACAGTTATACTTAAACAGCATTGATTTGCGAATAAAAGCAACAAGGGGATTAATCCCCTTGTCAATAAATAAAACTGAACAGTTAAAACTGAAATCCTCTATTATTTGCAAACCATTTTTATGTGAGTATAATTACATTGCGTACCGACGGGCTAAAACTTTCAACTCTCCATCCTTTGAAGTGATGGCTTGTTACTTCTATCAAACTATCTGTTCTCAACCGTCAACTCTTTTTAGGGAACCTCTAAAAACTCCAATTTCTTCGTTATGCTTCGGACGATAAAATACTCATTTACCTTCATGTAAACTGCGCTTTTATCGCCTCGCAAGCCTCGAACTTTGAGTTTTTAGAGGTTCCCTTTAGTTGTTTTCGACAAAAAAAACAGTTAAATTTGCAGCCGGTAAAATTAAATTAACGTGCTTAACTCTCTTATAAATTTCGACAAGGATTTATTCCTTTATCTTAATGGCGTTCATTCCCCTTTTTGGGATAATTTTTTCTGGATATTTACGGGAACCGCTGTTTGGATTCCATTTTACATTACAGTTGTTACAGCGCTATTTGTACGGCATAAAAAACAGGGTATATGGACGCTTTTGGCTATTATTGCGGTTATTGTTTTGTGCGACCAAGTATCGAGTTCCATATTCAAGGATGCTTTTGAACGCCTGCGCCCTTCGCACGAACCCGCGCTCGAAGACGTTGTTCGCTTGTTGAATGGCAAAAAAGGAGGTTTGTATGGTTTCATCTCCTCTCATGCAGCCAACTCTTTTGGACTGGCAACGTTTACAGCACTGCTTTTCCGCAAATGGTACTACAGCATTACTGTTTTTGCATGGGCTGCCATCAACTCCTATTCGCGTATCTACATGGGTTTGCATTATCCGGGCGACATACTTGGCGGACTCGTAGCCGGAATATTGCTTGGTATGCTTGTTTACAGTCTGTACAAACGGTTTGTATATAGGCGTAGTGTAAAAAAACTTGACAACGCAACCGCTTTTAATGGCGAAGTTATTATACCTGCTGCAGGCATCCTGTTTTCGGTTTGTATGATTGCGCTTTGTTCCAAAGCAATGACAGGTATCGCAGTGTGGTAATCAACAATCAAAAATTAATTTACACTAAAAATAAACTACAGGGAGCGCTAAGCTGTTCACAAAGGGCACTGTGCCGTTGCGAGCCTTGTGTATTCTTTGCGAACTTTGTAGTAAAAGGTTATATCGATTAATTTATACTCAAACAAAATTGATTTGCGAACAGAAGTAACAATGGGGCATGCCCCATTGCCGGTGCTGGATGGCGGTTGAACCGGTACATGAAGCCTCTGCTGTTTGCAATTTATTTCCATTTGAGTATATGTTGGATACTTACTTCAAGATGATTGCTGTTTGTTTTTTCCCTGCATATAAATTACTTTTGCCGTTTGTTGAGATAAATATTTCTATCAAAAAATAATTTAAACAGTTTCTATCATCATGATGAAAATATTTAAAATAATACTCAATCTGGCAGTATTTTTTCTGATTATCGTATTTATTTGGTGGATATTTTTTTCCACCAATAAAGGCGAGCGGTTGCAATCGCCTGATGCAGGTCAAATCGGCAAAGACACAACAATGCTGTTTGTAAGCAGGTATGCGGCGGTGGCTTCGTTTGAATTGCCCGAAGAAATCAACCGCTTTGAACAGTTTGGCGGCAAACTGTTTATTGCAGCCGGGCAATCGGTGTACATTTATACCGAAGGCGAACCACTGACCCTGTTCCCTGTAAAGCAGGATGTGAGGGACATTGCCGTTGCAGGCGAAAATATATATGTTTTGTACCCCTCGTTGATTGAAGTATATACAGCCAGCGGAACATTGTCGCATCAATGGGAGGCTTGCAGCGAACTCTCGGACTACTGCTCCCTTACGTGTGCAAAAGGTTTTATTTTTGTAACCGATGCCGAAAATAAAAACATCTGCAAATACACGTCGGACGGCAACTTTGTGAAGTTTATCGAAAGTCCGCGCGATTTTATTATACCAAGTTATTCGTTCGACATCGACAGCTGGAACGATACGCTGTACTGCGCCAACTCGGGGCGGCATTTGGTAGAATCGTACACCGTTGATGGCGATTTTATTGCCGCTTTTGGCGGACCGGGCAGCCAAGCCGGTTCGTTTGTCGGATGCTGTAATCCTGCCTATATTTCGTTTACCACCGATGGCAATCTGATTACTTCCGAAAAAGGAAATCCGCGAATCAGTTTATTCAGTCGCAACGGCAGTTTTAATGAGGTTTTACTCAACAGTCGCCTTTTAGGGGGCGGAAACAAGGCTTACGAAGTGAAAGCGCACGATAACAAACTGTTTGTTGCAGGCAAAAACAAGATTACTGTTTACCAGCTAATTTAGCCAATCATTACAGCATCATTCTACTCAAATGAATAATTATCGAAACATATCTTCGCCGGAAATTGAAATATTGCAGAAAAACGGCTGTCTTTGCGCCAATTGGAATCGCGTATGGGTAAAAGATGGCTTTGTTGCCGAGAGGGTTCGTAACGTATCGTTTTCGGGCGATATTTATCTTGGCGTTTTTCAGCGTCAGATTACTTTTATGGGCGGAATAGTCAAGTTTTCGGGCATCTACAATGCAACCATCCACAATTGTATTATTGGCGACGATGTTTATATCAATCAAATAAAAAATTATATTGCCAATTACGACATCAAAAAAAATGTTTTGATTGAAAGCGTCGATACATTGGCGGTTAATGGCAAGTCGTGTTTTGGAAATGGCACTCGTGTGGCTGTTTTGAACGAAACCGGCGGGCGCGAAATTCCTGTTTACAGCGAACTGTCGGCGCATACGGCTTACCTTATTGCCTTTTATCGACACAAACCCGCGATGATTGCCAATTTAGTAAAAATGATTGACGATTACACGGCAAACAGCTGTTCGGACAGGGGTGTCATTCGCGAAGGCGCACATTTGTTGAGCTGCCGTACCATTCTGAACGTAAACATCGGAGCTTGTGCAAAAGTAGAAAGCATTTACCGCCTCAACAACGGAACTATTAACAGTTCGGAAAAAGACCCCGCTTACATTGGCCCCGGCGTTATTGCCGAAAACTTTATTACGGCAAGCGGAAGTTCAATCAGCGAATCGTCGGTGGTAAACAACTGCTTTGTGGGGCAAGGAACCATTCTCGGAAAACAGTATTCAGCCGAAAACTCGGTGTTTTTTGCCAACTGTCGCGGATACAACGGCGAGGCGTGCTCCATCTTCGCAGGTCCGTACACCGTTTCGCACCACAAATCGACACTGCTCATTGCCGGCTATTATTCGTTTATGAACGCGGGAAGCGGCTCCAATCAAAGCAATCACATGTACAAACTTGGTCCGATTCATCAGGGAATTGTTGAACGCGGCAGTAAAACCGCAAGCGACTCGTACATACTGTGGCCTGCCAAAATCGGAGCTTTTTCGCTGGTAATGGGACGTCATTACCGCAATCCAGATACATCCGAGCTTCCGTTCTCGTACCTCATCGAAAACACCGACGAGAGTATTCTTGTGCCGGGTGTAAATCTGCGAAGCATCGGTACCATTCGCGACGCCCGCAAATGGCCTAAACGCGACATGCGAAAGGACAACACGCTACTCGATTGCATCGTATTCAATCTGCTTAGCCCCTATTCCATTCAGAAAATGATAAAAGGAATTGAAATCCTTGAGAACCTGAAAAAAATATCGGGTCCCGATTGCGATTATTATATGTACAACAGCGTAAAAATAAACGGCAGCGCTCTCGAAAAGGGAATCCGGCTGTATCGTTTGGGCATTACGAAATTTTTAGGAAACGGATTAGTAAAAAAACTGGAGATTGCTGATTTTTCGAACGAAGACGAGATGCGCCAAGCTATTGCGCCAAACGGAACCGATGGAACTGACGAATGGATTGACATGGCGGGCTTGCTTGTTCCAAAGAATGAGGTGGCTAAACTGATTGACGGCATCGAAAATGGCAAAATTACGTCGCTCGACGAAATCAACCAGACGTACCACAGTCAGAAAAACAACTATTTTGTGTGGGCATGGAACTGGATTGTGCCACGATTGAAGAGTGAAGCCGGATTGGACGTAGAAACCGCATCGGTTAGTCAGTTCAAAGCGTTTGTTGAAGCATGGAAAGATGCAGTGGTTACACTCGACAAAATGATGTACGACGACGCTAAAAAAGAGTTTACGCTCAAATCGCAAACCGGCTTCGGCATCGACGGCAAAGACGATACACGCGCTTCGGACTTTGAAAACGTGCGCGGCGAATTTACTGCTCATCCAGCTGTTACCGATATTATTGAACATATTGCAAAGAAAACAAAACTGGCTGAAAAGGTGATTGAAAAATTGAACGGTGTAAAATAAAAAATAACGCTCTACAAAAAAATGAGGTAAAAACTTTTGCAGTGAAAAAAAAAACATCTATTTTTGCACCCCGAATAATGGCAGAGTAATCTGAAGCATCTGAAATAATACCTGATTTCACAACGAAATGAGGTATTTATTCAACAATAAAAATAATAATACAGACAAATGAAAAGGACATTTCAACCCTCAAACCGGAAAAGAAGAAACAAACACGGTTTCCGTTTACGTATGGCAACTGCTAATGGACGTCGTGTGCTGGCGTCGCGTCGCGCTAAAGGAAGAAAAAAACTGACCGTTTCTGACGAAAGAAAATATAAATAGGCGCTGAGCCTGATATATTCCGAATAAAAAAGCTGTTTTGCAAGCAAAACAGTTTTTTTATTTTCCTAATGTTTGCAAAACATATCGCATAAGCAAAATGCAATGGAAAGCTGTTATCGAATGTTTGCGCCCAAAACAGTGGGTAAAAAATCTGTTCATCTTTTTGCCGCTGTTTTTTGGCGGACAATTAACAGATTTGTGGACTTTATCGCAAACAGCGCTGGCTTTTTTCGGTTTTTGCTTTCTGGTAAGTGGCATCTACATTGTTAACGACATTGCGGACATACGTGGGGATAAAAACCATCCGAAAAAGAAGTTTCGCCCCATTGCTTAGGGCAATATATCAACAAAGAAAGCGATATGGCTGGCTGTCGGTGCGCTTATAATCGGTGTGCTGATTTTGCTTGCCATAACCAATTGCGCCGATGCAATGATGTGGAGCGGCGCTTATTTGCTGTTGAATATTCTTTACACTTTTGTTCTGAAAAAATATTCGATTATCGACGCTGTTGCAATTGCCTGTGGGTTTGTTATCCGCATTTATATGGGCGCTTCGGTGGGCGAGCTGACCACTTCGGGATGGATTGTTGTACTTGTTTTTATTATGGCGCTGCTGCTGGCTTTTGGCAAAAGGCGCGACGATTTGAACAATTTTGAAAAAACAACCGCCGTTTCGCGAACAAATGTATTTGCCTATTCTGTAGAATTTCTGAATGTTATTTTGAGCGTACTTTCTGCCGTAATTGCCGTAACGTACATACAATACACGCTTTCGCCCGAAGTGATTGAACGCGTTGGCAAAAATCTTTTTGTTACTGTTCCGCTTGTTGTAATGGGATTATTGCGATATTTGCAAATTGTTTTGGTAGAAAAAAAGGAATTTAACCCGACCGACATTTTGTGGAAAGACGCTTTTTTACAACTGACGATTGCCGCTTGGATTTTGATGTTTCTGTTCTTCATCTATTTTTAAATATGACGGGAAATAAAATAGCGCCTGCGGCGATTGCCGCTTTCGATTTCGACAAGACAATAACCGTAAAAGATTCGTTTACAGATTTTTTATTTTACTCATTTGGGTACGCAAAGGTGATTGTAAGACTTTTTATCATCGTACCTGCAATATTACTTCCTCTTTTTTTGCGGATGATTACCCGCGAACGTGCAAAGCAGTGCGTTTTTTCGTTTTTCTTTAAAGGAATGAGTGTTGACAGTTTCAATCATTTGTGCAACGGCTACAGTAAAAGGATTTCGGCGATTGTTTCGGCGGAAGCCATGAACAGAATTTGCTGGCATCGGAAAAGAGGCGACGATGTGGTTATTGTAAGCGCGTCAATCATTAATTGGATTCGTGCGTGGGCTAAGCAAAACGGCATTGAGCAAGTAATTGGTACCGAACCGGAGGTGAAAAATGGCATACTAACAGGCAAATTTGCAACGCCTAACTGCAAAGGTGAAGAAAAAGTTACACGCTTTTTGAAAATATATCCCGACAGAACATTGTACACTCTGTATGCCTACGGTGACAGTAAGGGAGATAAATAATTGCTGGATCTGGCTGATTACAGGTATTATAAAACCTTTCGAGATAGATGATAAAAGCACTTTTATGGATAAAAAAAGAATTGCAGCACATTTTAAAAAGCATTTTGCCGTTGGATAAAATAGAATGGATTCTTTTTATTTTCTTTTTCGGAATTTATGCTGTTTGCGGACTGACGCTTGTTTTCGGTTCGGACATGCTGTACAATACTTCCATCCGCTCAGGAAGCTATCTGGGATACGATAATATATTTCATTACAAAACTGCCGGCGGCGCTTTGGATGTCAGTCATCCGTTTATTAATCTGTTTCATTTCGCAAAGTTCGTTATCGGCAAGTGCCTGTCGTTTATTTTTGGCGCAAGGGGCGCAATCGTATTTTGCGTTTTGCTGATGAACTTTTTAGTTACATCAACGCTTACTGTACTGTATAAGTATCTAAAAAATATTGCAAAATTGCCTGTTTATCGCAGTTTATTGCTTACGGTTTTCTGCGCTTCGTTTTTTACGGTTATTATATTGTCGTTTACGGTCGAAACTTATCCGTTTGCCTTTCTGTTTCTGATGCTGTCGCTTTACATTCTTTCGAAAAAGTACGTTGCAGAAAAGAAATTTGGCTTCAGCACAGTGCTTATTTTTGAATTTCTTTGCGGAGGTATCACAATAACCAATGCTATTAAGCCTCTTTTGGCATTTTTACTGAACAAAGAGAGTATAAAAACTGTTTTTCGGAATCAGCTGAAAGCTACAATTCCTTTTGTGGTAGCAGTAACGATTGTTTTTATTTTTTATTCGCTGAAATCGGTAATGATTGACAATAATCACCGTTCAATGATTGAAATAATTAACAGTATATTAAGCTATTTGCATTTCGATAAGGAATGGCTGAAACAAATATTTATGGATTACTGGAGCAGTTCTATTTTGGTTGCACCATTAACCGCTCAAACGGTTGGCGCAGAAACAGTATTGCGTCCATCTGTTTATCTGCACTTGTGGCAATATCTTTTTTCGGGTTCGATATTGTTAATATTTATTGCTTCTTTGGTTCTTAATCGTAAAAATACTCTTGTAAAACTCCTCTTTTTCTACATACTGATTGACATTATTATCCATTTTGTTTTCAGATACGGATTGAATGAGGCTATTATCTTTGGCGGACACTGGCTTTTTCTGGTCCCGATGCTAACCGGCTGGCTCTATTCCTTTTTTAAGACATGGAAAGGCGTTACTATTGCAATGGATGTTTATATAACTGTTTGTATTCTTGTGTTGTTGTATAATAATGCTGGGGAAATACTGGTGAAAATATTCGGATAGCCTTACCTGTGCCTTGACATTGAATAATAAAAAACGCCTGTTTTTTCGCAGTTTCCGGCATATCCGCGCCTTGTAGCCTCACCGCGACTCGAACGCGAACCTGAAGTTTATAAATACAATATCACAGACTTGATGTTGTACTTTAAAATTTTAACGGAAATCAGGAATGCTGTGTACAAAATCTAATATATTTATCTGCAATTAATTTGTTGATTACACAAAATAATATGCAACAAAATAAACTTTAATGGATTAAAATGTTTATGCCAGTTTGAGATTTCTGCTTAGAAATCTTTTTCATGCGTTTGCCCTGATATTTATCTGTATTTTTAATTGATTTTTGCGTAAAACCTATTTCTTCATAGTTTTGAAAAATAATTTCAGAATTTACTAGTTCATCACCATTATAATAGTTCGTAATTTCTAAAATAAAATCCTTAGCCGCCGCTCTAATCTTTCCTGCAAAGCCAATTCTTTTTTATCGCATGAAAATACAATCATGGGCAGCAATAAAATAAACAGTTTTTTTATAGTTTTATGTTTTTAATTATACTGTAAAAATAATGTCAAATATTTTATTTCCAAAATATTCGCCACAATCTTTTTCAAACAAAAAAAGGACTGATTTTATTCAGTCCCTTTTTTTGTCCGTTGAATTTGTAAGTTGTTGATTTACACAATTTGTTGCGGAGAGAGAGGGATTCGAACCCCCGGAACCTTTCAGTTCAACGGTTTTCAAGACCGCCGCAATCGACCACTCTGCCATCTCTCCTTTTTTACAAACATCTCCTCTGAAATGCGGCGCAAAAGTAGTGAATATTTTTTATCTGCAAAATTATTTCAACGAAAAATTTTCATTTTTTTGGGGTAATCGAATAAAAACAGTTGTGATTTACCAGTAAAACAAGGTATTGCAAAAGTATATTTTATGCTTTCGGCAACAAAAAAACGGGAATACTAATGGAAATTTCTAAAAACTCAAAGTTCGAGGCTTGCGAGGCGATAAAAGCGCAGTTTACATGAACGTAAATGAGCATTTTATCGTCCAAAGCATAACGAAGAAATTGGAGTTTTTAGAGGTTCCCTAATGCTTATTACCACTATTCTCGTTTTTTTCGTATTACTGCGTTTCATTGATATTGAGCCTTAACACTTTTCCGCTCCTGTTTCAAAGCCTTTTGTTGCAAACTAATATCGTCCTGCTCCTTTTTCAGAGCAACTATCTGCGCCTTAATAGCGATTTCTCTGTCATTAAGGTCTTTTTCTCGTTTGTCGAGATTGTCCAGTTTTTCATTAAATTCGGCTTTCTGCCTTGCACTTTCCATCTTCTCAACTTTGTTAATCGCTTTTTCCCATTTAATAGGGTCTTTCGCTTTTATGACAGATGCCTGTTCCCAAGTCATTAAATCCACCAACTGGGCGTCGCGCTTCTCTCTTGCACCAAAAATACGGTTTTTCTTTTCTTCTGCCGACAGTGTGGTACTTTCGACTGTATTGTCAATTTCTTTCTGCACCTGCTTTTGGATGTTCTTAACCATTTTTTCCTGCTCTTTAGTTAATGGTGTCTGTGCAAATAATACACTTCCTGCCGTGAACAAGAGTAATCCCATAAACAAAAACTTTTTCATACGCTTACTTATTAAAAAATTGTCAACTATAATTGCTTCTACTATTTAACGGACTCTTCTTTTATTAAAAATACTCATTTACTTTGGTAAACTCCGCTTTTGTTTCAGGCGTAAGCCTCGAAAATCTGATTTTTAAAAGTTTCCCTCCTCAAATTCAACATCTGTTTCTCCGTACAAGGAACAAATAATAGGCTATTTTTGTTGCAATTTTCACAGGAATTATTTCTTAATCCGTTTTCTTAAGTTAAGAACAGTCCCTGTTTCAGGCTCTTTCCCCTGCTCCATCCGATTGAGCCGGTAAAGTTTTTTTAGTTTCATACCATACTGATGTGCAACTGCGTGCATGGTTTCATCAGCTTTCAGCGTGTGTGTGCTGTGGTCGGAATGTGCCTTGTTTCTTTTCGGCTCAATATAGAGGTAACGATACTTTTGAATGTCAATATTATTGGGCAAATCGTTGTAATGTGGAATTTCCCATTCGCGTAAGTTAAATTCTTTGGCAAGCGAGGCAAATGTATCGCCGCGTTCAACTTCAATATATTTCACACCATTATTGTATTTAACTTCTCGCATCTCAAAAGGATTAACAACTTTGCCCGACTTTTGTTGCCGCTTCTGTTTCCTGTTATTCCGAAGCGCTTCACTGTTCTCTTCATCGTAAAGATACAACTCGTTTTCCTCAATTATCTTAATTAATAAATTAGGATACTGCGGATTGGTGGCATAACCACACTCCTTTAAACCTTTTGCCCACGCTTTGTAGTCGGCAGGGTCGAGGTCAAACAGTTTGCTGTACCTGTCACGAGATGTAAGAAAGGTTGAATGATCTTCAAATGAGCGTAAAGGATTGTTATATACCCTGAAACATTCGTTGCGGGCGTCGTCGTGATGATACACACGCTTGCCAGTCCAGTCGTTGTGGCATTTAATACCAAAATGGTTATTCGACTCTTGCGCCAGCTTGCTGTTACCGTCCGACGACTCAAGACATGCCTGTGCCAACTTGATACTTGCGGGAATTCCCGTTTTTTTCATATCTTCAATAGCCCAGTCTTTATACGTTTGTATATATTCCTCGCGGCTGGTTTTATTTTGCGCCGAAACGATTCCGCAAAACGACGCGGATAAGAGCGTTATAATAACTGCGGTGATAGTTTTTAGTCTTTGCATTTCTTTATATTTTTAACTGTAACGAATATTTGTCCCTGATAATAAACGCGGCAAAGATACAGTTTTCACTGAAAATACAGAAATAATAATACACAACTCACACGCTACGCAAAAATTATATATTGCAACATACAGCTGTAAAAATTGTATTTGGAGGTTGAAACTATCTGCAATATAATTTTGTTTACCCGATTTTTCTTATAAATGTTTCGCCTTAAAGAATTGAAAATTATCTACCAACAATAATTTACACTCAAAAGACTTGTATAACATAAGCGCACAACTCTTTTCATCTGTTTTTTACAAACAATTTATTTCTACATTTGTTCCCCTAAAAACAGGCTATATCCGATGGAAAAAATAAGTTTAATGCACATTGAAACGCTGCTTGGCGTGATGGTTGCCTGCGCAACGCAGCAAGGTTTATGTATGCTGGAGTTTACAGACAGGAAAAAAATTGACTGGCAAATCGTAAGTCTAAAAACAATATTGCAAAACAACAATATTGTTGAGGACGAAACGCCCATACTGACTGCATTAAAGTGCGAGATGGCGGAGTACTTTGCAGGTAAACGGCAGCAGTTTTCTGTACCGCTACATTTTGCGGGCACCAATTTTCAGAAAAAGGTATGGACTGCATTGCTGCAAATTCCTTTCGGGGAAACCACTTCGTACATGCAACTGGCAGAAACCATCGGCGACGGTGCAAAATATGTACGGGCTGTGGCAAATGCCAATGCAGCCAATAAAATTGCTATCGTGGTACCGTGTCATCGCGTTATTGGCTCCGATGGTTCGCTAACGGGGTATGCGGGCGGTTTGCACCGTAAAAACTGGCTTCTGAATCATGAAGACAGCAAGCAGAAATTATTTTTGTAAATAACACTTGTTACATGGCGTCTTTTTATAATGCTATTGGGTGTTGTTTTTTTTACATAACTTCTTAGATTAGACCGGTTCGTAAAATGTAACAAAGGTTATCCATCAAGTTAATTTTGGCTAAAGCCGACACACCTTACATACTCCATTAACTATACTCAAACAGAATTGATTTGCGAATAAAAGCAACAAGGGGATTAATCCCCTTGTCAATAAATAAAACTGAACAGTTAAAACTGGAATTCTCTGTTATTTGCAAACCATTTTTGTTTGAGTATAAAAACAACGGTAATGAAATAAGATGCCTCAATCCTCTCCGTCGGCTGAAGCCCAAATCACTATTCCTATCTTCCGAAGATGCCCATTTAACTAATCAATCAATTGTAGCTACACGCCCACAAGTTTTTGCAGGCGTTTTTATTTAAGTAAGCGATGCTACACAACAGATATTTTTTAACAGCAAACTCATTCCATTCAAAAGAAAAATATTTCCTACAAAGGAAGTTTTTTTTCCTACAAAGGAAATATTATTTTCTATAAGCCAAATATGTTTTTCTATAATCGAATTATGTTTTTATACAAATGAAATATGTTTTTCTACAAACGAAGCATGCTTTTCTATAAATGAAATATGTTTTTATATAAGCAAAGTATGTTTTTATACAAATGAAATATTTTTTTCTACAAACGAAGTGCGTTTTTCTATAAATGAAGTATGTTTTTCTATAAATGAAATATGTTTTTCTATAAATGAAATATGTTTTTCTATAAATGAAATATGTTTTTCTATAAGCGAAATATGTTTTTCTATAAATGAAATATGTTTTTCTATAAGCGAAGTATGTTTTTCTACAAATAAAATATTCTTTTCTACAAAATAAATATTCTTTTTTACAAAGTAAATGTGTTCCATTTAATACACTGATTGAAATGGATGAATATAATGCCGCTGTGTAACATCAATAAGTAAGTGTGCGAGCGAGAGTAATTAATCCATATTATTTATTGATGTTACGCATTCCGATAGGAAATAGAGTTCGGCATTAGCCAATGTATCGCTTGGTAGCGAAGCAATCGTACCAAAAAGTGCAGCATCCTGTTAAGGATGCTGCACTAATAGGATATCCGATTTTCGCACATTGCATTTTCAACCAAGCGACAATCCTTAGCAGGATTTAGACAATCAAAAATAATATGAATTAATTTTGATCACTTACTTAATACTCCCTTTTTGGTATTTCTACTTTTTTTCAGGCTTCGGCAGCAACACTTTGCGCGACAGTTTAAGTTTGCCTGTGCGGGAGTCGATTTCCAGCAACTGAACATCAATAACATCGCCTTCTTTTAACACGTCTTCCACTTTTTCGATACGACGGTGGTCGATTTCGGAAACGTGGAGCAAGCCGTCTTTGCCGGGCAGTATTTCGATGAATGCGCCAAAGGGCATAATCGATTTTACTTTGCCTGTGTAAACTTTGCCTACTTCGGGAATGGCAACAATGGCGTTGATGCGTTCGAGCGCCTTGTCAATTGACTCTTTGTTGTCAGCCGAAATATCCACAATGCCATAATTTCCTTCTTCGGTGATAGCAATAACGGTGCCCGATGTACTCTGTATGTCCTGAATAATTTTTCCGCCTGGTCCGATTACTGCGCCAATCATCTCTTTCGGGATGCGAATAGTTACAATTCGCGGAGCGTGCGGCTTGTAGTCTTCGCGCGGCTCGGCAAGTGTTTCGAGTATTTTTCCAAGAATGTGCATACGCCCCTCTTTAGCTTGGTTCAATGCCTTTTCGAGGATTTCGTACGAAAGTCCGTCCACTTTGATGTCCATTTGAGTAGCCGTAATTCCGTTTACAGTGCCAGTTACCTTAAAGTCCATGTCGCCAAGATGGTCTTCGTCGCCAAGAATATCGGAAAGCACAACGTATTGACCTGTTTTGGTATCGCTAATCAAACCCATTGCGATTCCCGAAACGGGACGCTTGATTTTGATACCCGAATCCATCAGCGCAAGCGTACCTGCGCAAACAGTTGCCATCGACGACGAGCCGTTCGATTCCAAAATATCGGAAACGACACGTACAACGTAAGGATTTTCGTCGGGCATCATGGGTTTGAGTGCTCTAAGGGCAAGGTTTCCGTGTCCGATTTCGCGACGACCCGTGCCGCGATACGGACGCGCTTCGCCTGTCGAAAACGGCGGGAAATTATAATGAAGCAAAAAGCGGTCGAAACTTTTATTCAATACATCGTCAATCATTTTTTCGTCCAACTTTGTACCCAGCGTAACGGTGGTGAGCGATTGCGTTTCGCCGCGTGTAAAAATTGCCGAACCGTGAGCTCCCGGTAAATAATCTACTTCGCACCAAATTGGGCGGATTTCGTTCATCTTTCTGCCGTCGAGGCGGATGCCATCGTCGAGCATCAGTCGTCGAACTGCTTCTTTTTCTACGTCGTGATAATATTTGTTAATCAGTTCGGTTGGAATCTCGTTCTCTTCAACGCTTTCGTAGTTGGTTGCCACAAACTCGTCCTTTATGGCTTTAAACGAATCGGAACGCTCGTGTTTGTTGGCATTTCCTTTGGCGGCAACAGCATACACCTTGTCGTAAGTTTCTTTCCACACCTTTTCGCGAAGTTCTTCGTCGTTTTCTTCGTGGCAATATTCGCGTTTTACGGTTTTACCAACCAACTCGGCAAGTTCCAACTGAATTTTACAATGACTCTTGATGGCTTCGTGAGCAACCTTCATGGCTTCGAGCAGTTCGGCTTCCGAAACTTCGTTCATTTCGCCTTCAACCATCATAATATTATCGTACGATGCGCCCACCATAATGTCCAAATCGGCAGTTTTGAGTTCCGAAAGCGTGGGATTTACAACGAATTTGCCGTTGATGCGGGCAACTCGAACTTCGGAAATAGGTCCGTTAAACGGAATGTCGGAAACAGCCAGCGCAGCACTTGCTGCAAGCCCAGCCAGCGCATCGGGCGTACTCTCTTTATCGGCAGAAATCAGGTTGATATTCACAAAAACTTCTGCATGAAAATCGTCGGGAAACAGCGGACGCAAAGCTCTATCCACTAATCGCGAAACCAGAATTTCGTAGTCCGACGGCTTTGCTTCTCTCTTTTGGAAACCTCCGGGGAATCGTCCCGCAGCAGCATATTTTTCTTTGTACTCGACCGATAGCGGCATAAAATCGGTTCCGGGCTTTGCTTCCTGCGCCGCCACAACGGTAGCAAGCAGATAGGTGTTACCCATGCGTACCACCACTGAGCCATCAGCCTGTTTTGCAAGTTTGCCTGTTTCGATTACGATTGACCTTCCATCGCCGAGGTCAATTACTTTTTCAATTGGTTTAATCATAATTTATACTTCTTTTATTCGGGTGCAAAGGTATATAATATTTCTAACATTTTTAATTGCTTAGATTGATGTTTTTTTGTTGGGGGAATAATTGCACTTCTTCGGGAAAAAATTGGGGCTAAAGCCCTGGTAAAAGGGTTGGCTATCCTGTCTGCCGGTTAAAACCAACCGACAGTAATGAAACTCTCTCACTGAATAGAGAAAGGTTTCATTGTCGACGGATGAAAGATGTGTAATTAACAGCTTTAGCCAAAACATCAATCTATTTCCCAAAGATGTTTAAAATAAAAAAGGCAATCTTCATTGTGAAAGTTGCCTTTTTTGTCGGGGTGGCGGGATTCGAACCCACGGCCTCCACGTCCCGAACGTGGCGCGCTACCTGACTGCGCTACACCCCGAATCGCCGACGCAAAAGTATGAAAATATTTTTATTTGCAACAATTATTTGCGACGAATATTTGAAATAATTTCTAATTGACTAAATATCACCACAAAAAAATCAGTGTGTTAAAAATGTTTTGGATAATATGATAATGGTGTAGAATCTTGTAATTTTGCAGCCATTTTTAAAACTGTTCGTTAATACAAAAATGTTATGGAAATTGTTTTGTATGCCTTATTACTCTTTCTGTTTGCTGTTTACATGATAGCTTCCGTATGGAGGATTTACAGCAAAGCCAATCAGCCCGGATGGGCTGCCATTATTCCCATTTATCAAGTTATTATTCTGTTGCGAATTGTTGAACGTCCTTGGTGGTGGATTTTTCTTTTCTGTATTCCGATAGCCAACATTGTTTTTGTGGTTATTGTAGTACACCGTTTGTCAAAAAGTTTTGGGAGAGGCGTCGGATTTACGCTGGGGCTTCTTTTTCTCCCCTTTATCTTTTTTCCGTTGCTTGCGTTTGGCGATTTTTTGTTCAAAGGATTTGACAATAACCAGAATTTTGTTTGCACCGGGCATAATGATATTCTTTTAACAGACATATAATGACCGTTCAGAGTGAAAGCATCACGTTTTATCATGGTTACATATCTGGATTATGGTTTAGTTGCTATGTTGATTTTCAACACTAAACTGAATGGATGGCTTTTTATCGGAAAATGAGTAAGCGCCAAGGGCAGCAATCAAATTCATGTCAAAGTTGTAAAGTAAGCGATGTCGCAAATGCTCTACGCCGTAAATAATTTTTTTAGTCGATCATTAATTGTCTCAATAAAAGGGCATTTTTGCAATATAATTCGATCATGAAAATGTATTAATTTATTTTTCAAATTGCTTGTTATGCCTGTTACAAGGAGAACTCCATCATTGCAAAGCAATTCAAAAAGCGGCTTTGGGATATATACACGGGCGGCAAAACGATGTCCAAGCAGATTTTTTGTCAGTGTCTTAGTAACATTCAGATTGCGGTCGTCCACATTTCCTTGTGTCAGACTAAAACGAGAGGATTTCGCCCTTAGTAAACAATTTTTTGAAAGTACACAGCTGGGAGGCTATAATCACATTGGAAGCATACTTCAAAAGGGAAACGAATTGATAATTTATTCAAAAAAAACAGCAAATAAATCAATCCGAAAAATATTCACGCTTTCTGCCAATGTGTGTAGTAAAATACTTTTTTTTGTGATATCGAAAGATTTCATTTATCTTTAAATCCGTAAACGAAAGCATTTCTGGCTGTTTCATAGTGCATAATATATTGAGAAAATGATTGTTGCTGTGTTATTAATGTTTGTTATCAATGAAAATAATTCAAATAGAAGAAGGTATAAGACTGACGCTTGAGAAAAGAGTTGAAGAAAAAGAACTCGCGGCTGATATGGAAACTTCAGATGTACCGGTATTATCCACTTCGGCTTTAATATCTTTTCTTGAAAAGGCTGTTACAAAACTGATTGATCCCTACCTTCCCGAATGTTCTGTTGCGGTTAGCATCGAAATAAATATGCGGCACTTAAAGCCTGTTGGGCTTAAAGAACTGATAAGATGTACCGTACATTTAAAATATGTGGAGAAAAACCGTCTGTTTTTTGATGTTGTCATACTCAATGAATGTCATGAACAGGTTGCGATGGGGGCGCATTGCCGACAGATTGTCAATAAGGATGATTTTGTAAATTCAGTAAAAAAACATTAAGATGAGCACCGATTTCGATTTTTGGCTGACATGGATAATTATTCCCGTGCTGATATTTTTAGCGCGAGTTTCGGATGTTACACTCGGCACAATACGCATTGTTTTTGTTTCGAAGGGAATGAAAGCACTGGCGCCTATTCTCGGTTTTTTCGAAATCTTTATATGGCTGCTTGCGGTCAGCCGTATTTTCGAGAATCTCGACAAATGGCTTTATTATGTTGCCTACGCAGCCGGCTTTGCAACAGGAAATTTTGTGGGACTGCTCATCGAAGAACGAATTGCTCTGGGATACATCAACATTAGAATTATCACTCAATATTCGGGCGAGGCGCTTATCAAGCGATTATCGGAAGAAGGGTATGGGGTTACTTCGGTTGACGCCACTGGCTCAAAAGGAAAGGTAAACATCATTTACTGTGTTCTTAAACGAAGTAATTACAAGCATGTGGCAACTTTAATTAAAGAATGTAATCCCAATGCGTTTTATACAATTGAGGATATTCGTTTTGCCAATAAGGGCGTTTTTCCTGTCAGACCAACTGTAGGGCATTACGGGAGAATATACTGGCGAAAAGGAAAATAATTTCAAAAAAAATGCGCGAAAAATTGTTTGTTCAATATAAACCTGTTATATTTGTCGCCGCATACGAATTGTTAGGACAAATAAACCGCATCAACTGTCAGGGATTGTTAAACTCAACACTAACAACAAACTGAGAAAGCTGTCGGTTTCAAGGACAGGCCTCAACCCTTTCGGGATTATCTTTACGATACGGAGGATCTTCGCGAAGTCGATGCACTCAAACTCCTGTTTAATCGGGGTTTAATCAGCCTCAGTTGGTGCGGATTTTACAAAAGAGGGTGAACACAATGTGATTCACTCTCTTTTATTTTTGACCGTATGAGGGTTGCCGTTGCTTTCAGCCCAATGTCGCCAATTTATACCAAACCGCTATCAAATAATACCGAGAAATTAATCCTTTTCAAGGCTGCTAAAAGTAAACACTACGCAACATGAGTTATATAAAGCATGAGCTTTTGCGGTATCTCCTGCCAATGCAGAGGTGTTGAGCGCAATCAAAAACTCTTTTCGTTAAAGCCTATTTTTCCGACGAATCGTAGTGTCGCCTCACAAGTACCCTGACAGGGTACCATGCAGCAATAAGTCCCATTGTTGAAACGGTGATGAATACGATGAAAATATCGAACCATTTTAAAACCACCGGATAAGCATTGACTACATAATTACCTTCGGCGCCAAAACTTACCAGCCCAAATGTTTGTTGCAGCCATATCAGCACAATGCCGAATACAATGCCACAAACGGCACCCGCAAGCGAAATAAACCATCCTTCAATAATAAAAATGCGGTTGATTAATGTGCGGTCGGCGCCCATGCTCCGCAAAGTCTTTATGCTTTCGCGCTTCTCGAATATTAGCAGCGACAAGGTGCCTATTACGTTAAATATGGCAATCATAATGATAAATGTGAGAATGAGGTAAGCTATCAATTTCTCAACTTTCATCATTTTAAAAAAGGTGTCGTGCTGTTCTTCCCTGTTTTGTATCCTGAAATTAGTTCCTAAAAACTCTGAAACGGCTTTCTGTACTTTGTCACTCAACGTGGCATTATTCAGTTTTATGCCAATCCAGTTAACCTCGCCGACTTGATAATCGAACAGTTGCTGTGCCTGCTGGATGCCTATGATAACGTAAGCGCCATCGTACTCAAGCTGATTAACCATGAAAAGTCCCGATGGTTGAAGATATTCGTTTCGGAACGATTGTGCAGGATTCGCCATATTGACATGTCCTGTGCGGTTAGGTGCAAAAACAGTGAGAGGCGTTACAAAGTTCAGTCGGATACCTAACTGGTCGGCTAAGGCGTAACCAATTACACCTTCGTTCAGATTGTTGAATCGGGTGCGAAATACGCCATCCACAATAATTGAGTCGATAGCCGAAACTGAATTGAACATGGAGTCGACGCCCAAAACCTGTCCCACACTTTGCCGTTTTCCGAACCGAAACAAAGCGTAGTCTTCAACTACTGTAGTGTAACTTTTTATTCCTTCGATGGCTGACAGTTTTTGTAAATCAATGTTGTCAAGGTTAATGATTTTGCCTGTAACCGGTTCTATTTTAAGGTCGGGGTCGAAAGAACTGTACAGCGAACCCATCAGTCCGTGCAAGCCTCCAAATACCGAAAGCACTACCAGCAATGCCAGCGCGCTTGTCATAACACAAATAACCGAAATCCATGAAATTATGTTAATGATATTCTGACTTTTTTTGGCGAACAAATATCGTATGGCAATGCGTATGGCAAGTTTCATAATTATATGTTATTGTGCCACATCGTCGGAATTAAAAACAAAGCCCAAACGCTTACCTGTACGCAGGCGCGACTGAACAATTTCGTCGTTCATCTGCGCAAGCGAAATAATTTTCATATCGTCATAAGGTGGCACTAGCAGGTCAAATTCGAGCGAATAAAGCATTGCTGTTTCAATAATGGTTGTCCAAATCTGCTTGTTGATCACAGATGTGCCAAAATTATTCAATCCCATAGACTGCTGCCGTTTGCCTTCGACAAAAAAGCAGCCTTCGTGGTTGAGAAATACACGCGCAACAAGATAGCCCAAATCGTTTTGCCGTCCGTAGCGAAACGAATCGGAAAGGAAATTGTAAATGTTGATTACGCCGCAATAGGTACGCCGCACATCTTCTTTTGCGTAGGCCAGTTGCCACACTTTATGGTCGCGGTCGAAATGAAACGCATTGGTGTGCATGTAAAACACCAGCACGTCGCCTCCAGCTTTGAGCTTGGCAACATAACCGGTAACATCTTCGTATTCGAGGTTGACGCGATGGTCTATAAGTTCGGGATTAATAGTTTTGGGCAAACTTTTAAGCACCTCTTTGAGTTCGGCAAATGCTTTAACGGTTTTGTCGAAAACATTCTTTTTAAGAACGGCACGTGTTTTAAGCTGTTCAATAAATTGTTGTTGAAGCGTGGGTTCCATAAAATTTATGTTGAATAATTTGCTGCGAAAGTAAGCATTTTTTGTGGAAAACAAATATAATAAATATTTTTTTGCACCTTTGCACCCTGAAATCAATTTGTTATAACTATGGAAAAGAATAACAAGCCGCGATTCGACAGAAAAGAACGCGAACATACAGAGAAGCGTAATTACGGACGAAAACAGGAAAACGTCCGCAGTTACAATCGCGAACGGAAATACGACGAGAAGGCGCCGCCGCCGAAAGCTACCATTCGCCTCAACCGTTATATTTCGAATGCAGGTATATGCAGCCGGCGCGAAGCCGACAAAATTATTGAAACGGGCGACATTACCGTTAACGGAAAGGTTGTAAAAGAACTTGGCACACAGGTTTCGCTCAACGATGATGTTCGTTACAAAGGCAAACGGCTGAACCCCGAAGCCAAAGTTTATGTTTTGCTCAACAAACCAAAGAACTGTGTTACAACTGCTCATGACCCCGAAGGCAGGCTTACGGTTTTGAATATTGTGGAGAATGCCTGCGAAGAACGAATTTACCCCGTTGGAAGGCTCGACCGCCAAACTACAGGGCTGCTGTTGCTGACGAATGACGGTGATTTATCGAAAAAACTGACACATCCAAGTTCCAAAACTAAAAAGATATATCACATCTTTACCGACACTCCTGTTAAACGCGAACACATTAAGCAGATAGCCGAAGGAATTAATCTTGAAGACGGTTTTATTCAAGCCGACCAAATCAGTTATGTAGATGATGACGAAATGCAGGTTGGTATCGAAATTCATTCGGGCAGAAAC
Organism: Cytophagaceae bacterium; assembly: GCA_031285765.1. Taxonomy (GTDB): domain Bacteria; phylum Bacteroidota; class Bacteroidia; order Bacteroidales; family Marinilabiliaceae; genus WRMI01. The sequence goes on from JAITVO010000246.1 coordinate 35,613, forward strand.
CGCGTTGTTCGCCGCATTTTTGAACATTTCGGCTACAAAATCATAAAGCTCGACAGAGTTTTCTTTGCAGGACTTACCAAAAAAAATCTGCCACGTGGAAAATGGCGTCACCTTACACCGCAGGAAGTTACTTTTTTGAAGGCGGGGATTTTGAGGTAGTGAAAAACGAGGAGTAACACTTCCGGCAACCCGAAGCATTCCAAGCGTATCGTTGAGAGCTACATTAGGGACGAAGAAATCTACTACAGTATCGCCCTTTTGTATGCGGGCATACTGCGTGGGCAAACCACAACCAACGCCCAAATCGGCATCAGGCTCGTAGTCTTTCAATTGATGGCTTCAAATTGGTTTTCGCCCAACGGCAAGATTGTGCGTTTTGGCAATTTCGGCTACTTTCAGATTTTGCTCGGCAGCGAGGGCGCGAAGACAGCAGACAAATTCAACGCCTCTATGATTAAAACCAGAAAGTGGCTTTTCGTCCGGGTATTGACCTGAAAGAAATACTTATATAAATTATATTTTTAAATTACCCAAACAATAAATACCTTTGCTCCCATAACAGTTAACATATCGATTATGGGACGCAAAGTAAAACAACTTAAAAATTACACAACCGAACAGGTTGAAACGCTCTTTGAAAGTGATGAAAATAATC
>JAITVO010000305.1 GCA_031285765.1 Cytophagaceae bacterium
TTTTCAAATCGGATACTTCCTGCTTGTAAAACAAATCGGAGCCGGATAGATATATACCATTAACAGTCCCGTTTACAAGTACGTCCCCTACAAAAAATCCGGCATAGCGACCTGAAAGCGCGGAATACACTCCGTTAGCATCCCCCATAATTCCGATTGATTCCATCCGATGAAAAGTTAAAATCCGTAAAGGCATTGTTCCCAATATCCCCTAAAACACCTACGTTTATAAGATGTTTATCGGACGAACCATGTACTCCTATTCCATAACTGTCTTCCGGACAGTTATTACATTGTGTAACAAAACCGTTAATACCGATATTAATTCCAAAATTTTGACTGTAATCCGTCAGCATAGAGTTAATTCCCAACAATGTTGTTGATATATTGTTCTTGTTTGCTATATTATTAATAACCTTCAATACTGCACTTTCAGTTTTTTTTGTGCCGTTAAACAAGCCGGTACCATTTACATCCAATGTGTGTGTTGGCGTTGTTGTTCCAATACCAACATTTCCGGTAAATAAACCGTTTCCGTTAACATGCAGTTTCTGTGTTGGGTTTGCAATGCCAACACCCAAATTTCCTGTTAAATAGCCGTTTCCCACCACATGCAGTTTTTGCGCAGGAGCAGTGGTTCCTACGCCCAACATGCCGGTAAACAAACCGTTGCCGGTAAATAAACCGTTTCCATCAACTTCGAGCCTGTGCGAAGGCGCCGTTGCCGAATAAGCGCCAATGCAGACATTCAGGTTGTTATGCGCCCATACGCCAGCGGCATCTGCATGGTTTGCACCGGTAATACCTACGGCCTGTGCGGGAAAATCGTGTGCGTCGGACGCAGTCGAAATAATCAGCTTCCGGTTGTCGCCCTGCACCCCTAAACGGTGTATAACAATATCGCCTGTTTTTGAAGCCCTGTGGAAATTACTGTTAGCTTGCGCTATGCCAACCTCAAGACGTGTATTGAGCGCAACATTTTTTATTTCAAAGAATTTTGGGCCGTCCACAAGGAAATGGCTGTCGCCGCTAAAGTTAACACTGTTGCTGAAGCTTTGTATGCCCGTAAATGTTTGGGGTTGCGACAGGGTGGCAACTTTATGGGTACCGTTAACCCATAAACCCTGTGTAAATTTTCCCGCTCCATTTACATACAGTTTTTCGGTAGAAGCAGGCGCTGCGCCTACACCCAGTTTGCCGTCAACTACTTTTACCTGACCAAATGCCAACTGGCAAAAAACAATCACAAGGATTACTGATAATAATAATTTTTTCATAACATAATAATTTTTAGTGAACATAAAATTTAGAGTAAAAAAACGCTTCGAATTTAGTTGCTTTGCAATGTTATGTACAAATATAAATGTATAAAAAACAATAATTAAATATATAAATAACATTAAATTATTTGTGCATGGTTTTTCAGCGGTACATCGCTGAATTGCGGCATCAAAAACTTGGGGGGGGGTAATGTTGATGTTACGCTCCATAATTACCAATACAAACTTTTTTATGATGCTTGATTTAATTAAAAAAAAATATAGCATCTTAAAAGGCGCTTCAAATTTAACAAATTGCAGTGTTAACATACTGTGAGATACAATAAAAAAGCATAATTCTACATAGTCAGCAGATTTATTTGAGGGAAGATAACTAATGAAATTACCTGTACCAAACGTTATAAAACCAATTATTGCAATATATTTAACGGAATTATACGATTTGTAAAAACAATAATGTTTGTTAATTTGTTGATTAGTGTCATCATTCTGTACATTCTATTTGCTACTTTCGCCAATCATTTCATCCATAATAATGGATAAATAAAGTGTTAATAAATTATATTAGTATGAAGATAACTGATTTGAACGGAACCGTTCGGTTGAACAATGGTGTTGAAATGCCCTACATGGGATTGGGCGTTTTTAAATCGAATGAAGGAAACGAGGTGATAAATGCCGTTACCTACGCTTTGAACGCGGGCTACAGGCATATTGACACTGCGGCTGTTTACCAAAACGAAAAAGGCGTGGGAATTGCCGTAAACAATCATCCTGCTGGACGAAAAAATGTGTTTATTACCAGCAAAGTGTGGAATAGCGATCAGGGATACGACAGCACGATACGAGCATTCGACCGCTCGCTTGACCTGCTCAATACCAATTACCTCGACCTTTATCTTGTGCACTGGCCTGTAAAGGGCAAATACAAGGAAACTTACCGCGCTTTAGAAACGCTTTACAACGAAGGACGCGTGAAAGCGATTGGCGTAAGCAATTTTTTGGTGCATCATCTCGACGATTTGCTGCAAAGCGCCAAAATTGTACCAATGGTAAACCAGTTTGAGTTTCATCCCTACCTTGTGCAGCCCGATTTGTTGGCAATGTGCTTCAATAACGGTATTCAGCCCGAAGCATGGAGCCCGCTGATGCAGGGACGCATTTTTAACGTAAAGGAGATGCACGCGCTGGCAAACAAGTACAACAAAACTATTGCGCAAATCACCCTTCGGTGGGATATTCAAAAGGGTGTGATTACAATTCCAAAAAGTATCAATCAGCAGAGGATTATTTTGAATGCCGATATTTTCGATTTTGAATTGTCGGACGAAGATATGCTGCTGATTGACCATTTGGACATGCACACCCGTGTAGGCGCCGACCCCGATAATTTTAATTTTTGAAAGGTTGGAAGCCATAGAAACACAAAGCCCTGTCTTTAGAGGCGAGTTGTTGAACGAACTCGTAACAATGCGAATGCCTTACGGAAAATATAAAGGAACACCATTGTACCGGCTTTCCGAACCTTATTTGGTGTGGATGTCGCAAAAAGGATTTCCGAAAGGGAAACTTGGCATGCTGCTCGGCACGCTTTACGAGATAAAACTGAATGGGCTGGAGTATTTACTTACTCCGCTCATACAGCAAATTGAACGCAAATAAAGCAAAACATTGATATATTGCAGATTTTTATACAATATGGAAATAATTATCTATTTGGTATAAAATCTGCGATAATTGATGTTATCCACATCACGCCAACGTTATGCAATACGCATTATACCATCTTTTCGGTGTCGTGCCTGTTTTAATTATTCCGGCATTCGTTTGTTTTTTACTTTTGCATAAATTATTTTTACCGCCTTTTATGTAACCATAAAACATTTAAACAAAGAAAATAATGATTACAAAAAACAAAGCCAGACTTATCATTACTCTGGCAATAACGATGAACATTTTCGGCATGGAATTGCGTGCGCAGGACTGGTCACAGTGGCGGGGCGCAAACCGCAGCGGTGTTTCAACCGAAACCGGTCTTAATCTTGACTGGTCGAACAAAAAGCCGCCACTTTCGTGGACTTTCAAACAGGCGGGCGCGGGTTACTCGTCGCCTGCCATTGTGGGAACAACGCTCTACTGTCAGGGCGCGGTGAACGAAAAAGGATTTGCATTTGCATTGGATACAAAAACAGGCAACCTGAAGTGGAAGCAGGAGCTGGGCAAGGAAAATGTGCCCGACCGTGAGCACTGTCCGCGAGGCTCGGTTACGGTGGACGGCGACAGACTCTATCTGATTCGTGGCATCGGACAACTACACTGCCTTTCGGCAAAGGACGGAAATGTACTTTGGCAAAAGGATTTTACGAAAGATTTCAATGGCAAATACATGTCGCGCTGGGGATACAGCGAATCGCCGCTGGTGGATGGCAATCTTGTTATCTGTACGCCCGGCGGCGGCGACGGAACAATGATTGCGCTTGATAAAAACAGTGGCGCATTGGTTTGGCGAACAAAAGAACTGAAGGATGAAGCGGGCTACTCGTCGCCGATTGTTGCCGATGTGGATGGCATACGCCATTATATTCAGCAAACGGCAAACGGCGTTGTGGGCGTATCGCCAAAGGACGGCAAAGTGCTGTGGAAAGTGAATATATCGGGCTACAAAACTGCCGTTATTCCTACCCCGATATACAGCAACCATACTGTTTTCGTTACCGCCGGCTATGGTGCGGGTTGCACCTGCATCAGGCTTTCGCGAAATGGCGACGGCATAAAAACCGAAACCGTTTATGCCAATAGAAATCTGACGAATCAGCATGGCGGCGTGGTGTTGATGAATGGACACCTGTACGGTCATTCGGATAATGCGGGCTGGGTATGTCAGAATTTTGCAACAGGCGAAAAAGTGTGGGGGCAGCGAAACCGCGATGGAGCCATTCGCGGAAGTGTACTGGGGGTTGATGGACATTTGATACTTCTGGATGAACGTACCGGCACGATTGCCATTGCAGAAGCATCGCCGAAAGGCTGGAAAGAAGTAGGCAGAATGGATTTCCCCGAACGTACCAAGATGCAAACTACCGACAATATGGTTTGGGCACATCCGGTGATTGCAGGCGGAAAGCTCTACCTGCGCGACCACGACATGCTGCTGTGTCTTGATTTAACCAAATGATTATGAAACAAACTGCTTTTATAAGTCTGTTTATTTTTGCAATACATCTTTTGTCGGCGCAGGATGTAGAGTGGCGCTACGACCGCACGGGTATTTATAAAGAAACAGGATTGCTTGAGGCATGGAAGCCTGATACCGGTCCCGAACTGCTGTGGCGATTCGATGGCTTGGGCGAAGGATTTTCGTCGGTAACTGTTGGCGCCGGCAAACTGTATGTTACAGGGCTCACCGACGGTAAGGGCTATCTGTATGTGCTCGATGCAAACGGACGGCTGTTGAACAAAAAGGAGTACGGCGATGAGTGGGACGTCAGTCATAATGGCACGCGCGGCTCTGTTATTCCAAACGACGGCAAACTGTATGTGGTGAGCGGGCACGGAAAGGTTGTATGCTTCGACCAGCTTACGCTGAATGTGCTTTGGGAGAAGAACTACACTCGCGATTATGGCGGACAGATTCCAAAATATGGAGTGAACGAATCGCCCCTTATTGTGGGCGAAAAATTGATACTTACCCCCGGAGGAACGCAGCATAACGTGATTGCCGTAAATAAAAATACGGGCGAACTGATATGGAGTTCAATGGCAAAGGGCGATATATCGAGTTACTGCTGCCCTATTTATGTTGCCGACCAAACGATTTTGCAAATAGTTACCATTACCGGACATCACATCGTCGGTATTGATATTACGGATGGCAAGCTGCTCTGGTCGTTTCCATTTACTAACCGCTTTTTTGAGCATCCGAACACGCCGATTTACGGTAACGGAATGTTGCTTTGCACCAGCAGCTACGGCGTAGGCTCGGTGATGCTGCGCCTTACGGATGGTGGAAAAAATGTGGAACAGGCATGGAGTGCGATAAGCCTTGATTCGCGCACAGGACATTTTCTGAAAATTGGCAACTATGCCTACGGTTCGGGCGATTACGGCAAGGGTAGCTGGTACTGTGTGGACTGGAAAACGGGCAAACAGCTGTATAAAGACAGAACCATTGCCACCGGCGCCATCATTGCAGCCGGCGATATGCTTTACTGCTATTCGGAAAAAGGCGATATGGCTCTGGTACGCGCTACGCCCGAAAAGTTCGACATCGTAAGCCGGTTCACCGTTACGCATGGCACAGGGGCGCACTGGGCGCATCCTGTAATTCACAAAGGCGTACTGTACGTGCGGCATGGCGATACACTGATGGCATACAGGATAAAATGATATAAGTATATTCAAACAAAAATGGTTTGCAAATAACAGTGGATTCCAGTTTTTAACTGTTCAGTTTTATTTATTGACAAGGGGATTAATCCCCTTGTTGCTTTTATTCGCAAATCAATTCTGTTTGAGTATA
>JAITVO010000327.1 GCA_031285765.1 Cytophagaceae bacterium
TAGTGTATAACTTTATGCAGTACAACCTCGGTTGGGCGACAGCTGCGGAGATTCGATACGGCGACGGCGACGGCAACGACCAGCCGCGCAGCGTGCAGGTTCGCATTACCCAGGTCGGCATACCTGACCCGCTTTCGAAGGAGTTTACTATCACCCAAAATTCGAGCACAATTACCACCGGAGACAACTCCCCCTACTATCAGTGGGGGCGCAAAGACCCGATGCCGCCGGGAGACGGAATTAATAATGGCGCAGCTGGCGAGCGTGTACTCGAATTCGGAATGCAAACAGATGGTAATTCCCGATATACATTCGTAATGGACGGAGGCAGGGCAGGCGCAATGAATATCGGCGTTCAGAATCCTAATATATTTTATCTATTATCAAATGGCTCTTGGTATGATGGAGCATACGTAAACCTTTGGGATAGCGATAATACGACAGTAGGAGCATATACATGGACGGACAATAACGCTACCAAAACCGTTTACGATCCCAATCCCGTAGGTTGGAAGATGCCGCCGATCAATGCGTGGACAGGCTTTATGAAAACATCGGTAACATCGACTAATTCAAATGCCTCTCAATCCAATGTAGATGGTGCATTTAGCGGCGGATGGAGATTCTGGTCAGGACTTGACGGTACCGGTAGCTCAATCTTTTATCCGGCTTTGGGGCATCGCTTCTCTTCTGACGGTAAATTATACAATATCCCTGCCTACGGACACTACTGGTCAGCTATGCTTGCTTCTGCAGGCAGTGGTTATACTATGCGTTTTAATGTAGCTAATATTGAACCCTTCTATACAGGTGTTCATAGTAACGGGTTCTCCGTCCGCCCCGTGCGCGACGAGACACCGCAACAGGCACAGCCGTAATCACACAGCCCCGTCGCGGCGGGGCACACGAAAACGTTCCTTGACATATTGGTTTGCACGAATTATTTGCTAACTTTACGGAACGTAACTTTAAATTAAAACGTTATGCCTACGGTATTCAGATTTTTTGGAATGCAGTTTTACTTCTGGTCGAGTGAACACGAGCCGATTCATATTCATGTAAAAAAAGGCAGGTGTCTGGCCAAATTCGTGGTCGAGCCTGCGGTAGAACTTGTAGATAACAATAGGGTTCAAATCGCAGGAACTAAAATTGGCCGAAACGATTATCAAAGAGAACCGCGACATCGTACTTACGCTTTGGAAGAGTTGGTTTAATACACAGGTCTCAAAATAGATAACGCAATAAGAGTGAGTAAATTATGGCTTACAGACGAACGATTGTTCATCGAAACAGCTAAAAATGAAGTCTTCAGTCAACTGTTGCGGTTTTATCCGAGGCTGAAAGACGCGACGGACGAGCAACGCGGCAAATGGGAACAGTCTTATGGCGGCCTTCACTGGCAGGCGATAGACGAAGACATCAGTTTCGAAAGTTTCAATTGGCCGGACAACGACCCGTTGACGCTCTATCATCGCCCCGACCTTCGGCAGTAGCAGAGGACATTCGATCAAACGTGCAAACCGATATGGCTTGCACGTTTTTTTAATACATACAGATATCGTTAACCTATGGAAACCACCCTCGCCGCGATCAACAAAGTCCTTGCCCGCTATCGCATCAAACCCTTCACCCGGGAGGAGGTTCAGGCCTGTCGGGCAAGCCTGCCGCCAATCATGAACGAGGCAGAGGCACAGGAATCACTCCGCCGCCTCTGGGAGAAGATCGCCGAACAAGAGGTCGCCGAATTGCGGCATGTATACTGAAAACGAATAAACCACCTTGCATTGCAAATGCAGGGGTTTACAAAGCGAATGAAATTGCGGGGTTTTAACCGTTAACTGAAACAATAAAAATCAGGCACTGGTGGAATATGCTACTGCCGATAGCGATAATGAACTTTTTGTATCGAAATACTTATTAGAACTACCTACTAAAGAACAACTTATTAAATATATCAACGAAGAGTATTCAAAAGTGTAAAGTGAATATGTCGGCAAAATGAAATTTCATATAATACACCTATCAAATAAAAGTCGTACCTTTGTGCCTCGAAATTTTTGTCATTAAAGATGAGCATAAAAAAAATAATATCGTTATCTATTTTATTACTTGCCAATGTAGTTATATTGGCGAAACCTGTCGTATGCTACTATCAAGACACCCTTACCGAATGTGTAGCCAATCAAGCAAAAGATTGTTGTAAACAAGCCAAACAAGATAACTGCTCCAACACAAAAAGCACTCAAAAATCCTGCGACACTCAAAAATGTGTGTTGAAAAATCTCTTTTTACAGGAAAGCAACAACAAACTGCCCAAACCAGTTTTCAATAGTTTCAACATAATTACAGACTGTATTTCCGATTATCAAATAATCCAAATCTCAAATTTAACGCTTTTGCCGTTTCAACAAAAGCCGTATGTCCCTCTTATTTACTCCAATTTTATCTCTCAATCTTTTGGGTTGAGAGCACCTCCCGCTTGCTGATTTTTTCCGTTTATTTCCGTCTGAATGGTTGATTTACCATCGTTCAGACAGCCTTTTTAGCTATAAACAATAAATTTTCAGCATTAAAATGAGTCCCAAAAAGGCAATAGCAACACTGCATTTATTACTTTGGGGAATATGCAGTGTTTTTGCACAAAACAGTCAAACCCCATCCATTTCAGGAAAACTGCTTGATAACGAAAACAAAGAGCCAATAGAATTTGCGTCAGTGGCTCTGTACGGTTTGCCCGACACAACCCTCATTACGGGTGTTATCTCCAATGCCGAAGGTATTTTTTCGTTTACCGAAATTCCGCAGGGAGATTATCTGATAAAATCAAATTTTGTCGGCTACGAAACACTTACAAAAGTGATAGCGTTCAAGAATGTTCCTTACCAATTATCAGAGCCATTATATATGCAACCGTCTTCATATATGATGGACGAAATTGTAGTAACCGGAAATCAAAGTGACAAACAAATCACCGCAGAAAAAACGAAAGTTAATGTAGCTCAAAGTCTGGCGCATGTTTCGGGAA
>JAITVO010000355.1 GCA_031285765.1 Cytophagaceae bacterium
CCATCGCGGCTCCATTTACGAAAATAGTAGTAAATCCGTTGCCATTTCGGAAAATCAGACGGCAACATACGCCATTGGCAACCTGTCTTTAACAGGTAAAAAATGGCGTCTAAAACCTCATTCAAAGAGCAACGGCGCTTGCGTTTGTCGCCGATTATGCTTAAAATTGTACCGTATTGGCTGTCGGTCAGGTCGGTCGGATATTTTCGCATCTTAATGTCCTAGTAACCATAAAGATACAACAAATATTCATGCTGAACAACTGGCAGCCAGTACTTTATTGTAAATATTTTTAAACAGACTCTAACCTAACTTTAATGAAAAAACCTTACCTGCTTTATGTGTGTTTAGGCATGCTTGCCGCCTTTGCGCTGTTCTCTTGCGCTAAGGAGTAAGAATATCGACAGATTAGGTTCTGTATATTCGCGTTGATTTGCCGTGTTATGGTCGCACACAGAACCCGATGACTCTGATGGTTTTTGACCTCGAAGGCAATTACGAGTGTACATTGGATGTAGGTTATCCGACATTGGTTTTCTGTTACGACAAGGAGTACAACCACCTGATAATGACCCTTGATGACGAGATGCAATTCGCCTATTTGGATTTGGATGGGCTATTGTAGTGTATGGAATGAGACCGTTTCGCAAATAGGTAGGTTTTTTCGTGAGTTTTTTGAAATTATTCGCCGAAATATTAGGAAATTTCGGTGTGTGTGTGTACATTGCGTGGGAATCGGTAACTTTGTGACAAAGGGTTGCGAAAACCGGTTCAAAAACCTAACTTTAACCGTATAACGTTATGAAAAAACTGATTTTCGCGGCGACAGGAGTGATTCTCTGCGCCGCAATGTTCACAGGCTACAAAGGTTACCGGAATGCGACAATGACGGCGCAAGAGAGACTGCTGATGACAAATGTCGAGGCGCTGACTCGGGGAGAAACTGAAGGTGTAGAAATCGTCGATGTGGGTACACGAACTGTTTATGATGATAAAGGAAACTCTTATACTGAACAGTGGTGCGATTGTCACGGAATAGGATCGTTAGATTGTCCTTGTTAATCGTGCACCGAAAAGAGGCTGTCTCAAAATAGCGAAACAACCTCTTTTATTCGAACTATCATTCTCGGGAATGGGTTAATACGCGATTCTCAGAGGGGTGAATTTCGTTTAGAGACAAATTTCTATAATGTCTACACAATAAGTTGGATTCCTATGAAATGGATTATGTTATTGGGGATATTGTTGGTCGCCACCTCTTGCACTGACAAACAGTCAAAAGACACAAACCTCCTGACAATAAATGTAAAAACAAGTGGTGACGCCATTGACAATCCGTTCCCATATTCTCACTATGTAATGCTCGACACACCAGACGACGTAATAATTGGGGATATTAAAAAGCTGCAAATCATCGGCAATAACATATATGTCATGGATAACCAGCACCAGTCGGTCTTCTGCTTTGATCTTCAAGGCAACTATTTGCATCATTTAACCAAACGGGGGCGTTCTGATAAAGAATATATTCGCATAGAAGATTTCGAGGTCAATCCAGATAATACGCTATGCATATTTGATAGCAATCAAAAAAGAATCATTAAATATGATTCCTCGGGAAATTTCATTAATTCTATGCCGTCTATTAATGGTGTAGCATTCAAGTTACTGAACGATGGGCTAATTGCTTACAATCGTGGAAATGGATCTGCCTCCATAAATAAGGATCCCGATCAACAATTATATAATTATGCCTGTACTCGTGGTCAGGATATTGAGATCAATGCAGTGCCTTTTGATAAGAGACTTGAAGGTAGAAGGTTTTTCTTCGGTCAATCTAAAAACTTTTTCTACGAATGGGAGCGAGAAATATTTATGTCGTCAATGCTCAACGATACCATTTTCAAAATATCCAAGCGCGATGGACGCATAGAACCGTACATAACATTCGACATGGGGAATAACAAGCGCGCAAACGCCAAGAGGGAGGTTTTGTTGTCTTTTGTTGATGATATTATTGAGGGCAAATCCATCTCATTGCCGTACAACTTTCAAAAAAACGGTAATCTGTTGATGATCATGTACTCCCACGATCTGCGTGTTCATACTTTCATCTACGATATGGAAACGAATATGAGCATAAATGGTATTATGTCTTCTAATAAATACGGTCTTCCATTTTCACCTGTCTCTTATTTGAACTCAGATAATTTGAGTAAAGTAATAACCTTATTGGAACCACATAATATTCAACTATTCCTGAATTTGAGTGAGAAGAAAGGATTGGACACCTCCATACTTGAGGAACTGCGACTAAAGTCGAATGAAAATGACAACACAATCCTTATCTTCAATGATTGGCCGGAACATATTTTTGCTAAACAGTAGCCATCATAGAAATGGAATCGGGTATTCAAATAAAAACGAATCGCGCTATAAGACATGTTGTATTTGCACGTATTCGGGTTGTAATAAACCGAATTCATTAAACAATCTCTAAAATTTCACAGGTCATACCAAACGAGAACATGAGCAAAGATCCAATTTTATTATCCATTCTACTATTGTCCGTTATTCTTATTTCTTGCGGATGTGGCGGTATGAGTTGGCAAGTACTTAGCGATTTCATGGGCAGCAAGGTCATTATTCCTGATATTGAAACGGCGGTGTTCGACGGACGGGACACCATCATGCCCATCACGGGAGCCGAACAGGTCAGGATGGTAATCTTCTACGACTCGACAGTCTGTTCGTCATGCAAAGTCTCGCAGATATGGAACTGGGAGAAGGTCATCACCACGTCGAAGGCTTTACGAGGCAAGTTCGCCCCCGTTTTTATATTTTCTCCGGGAGAGGGGAACGTGGCGCAGTTGAAAGTCTCGCTGAGAACATACCCTTTCGAGTGGCCTGTTTTCATCGACAGTACCGGGGAGTTCGTGAAACAAAATCCCCACATTCCCGCCGACAACAGGCTTCACACTTTCCTGCTGGACGGTAACGACGAAGTTATTCTCGTCGGCGACCCGACGGGCAATGAAAAACTGTGGGAACTTTATAAAACCACCATCAAGGAGATTCTCGGCGACGACGGTCAATAACACGTCTATTCTGATACTTTCATATCGAATTTCAATCAATTTGCGGAAATATTTAGAAAATTATGTGTGCGCGCGTACATTGTACGGGAATCGTGTAAATTTGCGACAGAAGGATTGCAAAAGCCCGGTTCAAAACCTCATTTTAAACCTTGAAACGTTATGAAAAAACTGATTTTCGCGGCAACAGGGCTGATTCTCTGCGCCGCAATGTTCACGGGCTACAAAGTTTACCGGAACTCGACGATGACCGCGCAGGAAAAACTGCTGTTGGCAAATGTCGAGGCGTTGACTCGGGGAGAGACCCTTCCTGAAATACCATGTTCTGCTGCCGATGATTCTTGTACTACAACAGTAAAAGGTTCTGATGGTGTACTTTACTCGATAGAGGTAGAAGGTATGGCTCATTCGTAATAAAGTGAGGTATGTATGAATCTGCCTTTTTTGTGTCTGAATAAAAAGGTAGATTCAACTAAACTTAAAGAATGATGAACAGGTTGCACATACTAATTATTCTTGCTGTTTTTACTCTGATGTTCGGGTGTAATGAGGCCGAACATGCAGATGGAATTGATAGTGAGAAGTGGAATAAAAACGCATACAATCTTGCAGGGCAATTGCTTGATGCAGATACTTCATTGTTAAACGTTATGGGGATATTGCCTGTTGGCGATTATCTGTTTTTGAAACAAAAAACCAGAAAGCATGAGTACTCGATTTACCAACGGAAAGGGGACTCACTTGTATTCGTAGAGCATTTTCTAAGAAAAGGTAATGGACCATCAGAGGTAAATTCAGTGCGTCTTTACAATTTCCCGGAGTTCGAGTCGTTGGTTGCCGTGGCATTTAATAC
>JAITVO010000367.1 GCA_031285765.1 Cytophagaceae bacterium
AACACTACGATGAGATTCTAAATTTCTTCATTAACAGGGCTACAAATGCTTCTGCTGAATCCTTCAACGCAAAGATTAAAGCTTTTAGAGCTTCCTTGAGAGGGGTGGTAGACACAACCTTTTATACAGACTGAAGAATATTTATTCATGAAAACACAGGGTTTTGCAGATGAACCCGGGTTTCGGCGTCGATGTGAACACCTCACATCACCCGATGTGAACATCTCACATTACACTACTGCACGGTAAGCATCCTTTCGAGCGTTGCAGTTTTTGGTTCTTTTAGCAGATTGCCGCCAGTGCTGTACTGCGTAACCACTTCCAGCAGATACGTCCCTTTTGCAAGTTCGGGAATCACAATTATCAGCTCCGAAGGGTTGTTGGTTACAATGTCCTGAACCTCTACACGGGTACGCTCCTGCGTGGTTTGGTTGATAAAATATATGCCGTGAGCGGGCGTGTTGCCCGCAATTTTCAGCCTATGCCCGCTGATGTGCAGATTGCGGTTGGGCGTAAGCAGGTCGTTAACACTGTCCGTCCTTACGTCCGTTACCTGCGCTATTGTGAGCGAGGCATCGGCTACGCCAAGTATTTCGACTGTTACCCCTTCGGTTTCCTTCCGAAGCACCGCGCCCTGCTGAAACTCAAAAGTGATGCGGCGCTTTTCGGGGTTGAACTTTTCGGCGGGACTGTCGAACACGCCTTTAATGTGTAGCGATGCCGTAAACCAGCCGTCGGCGTTTAGCGAAAAACCGTCGCACAGGCTGTAGCCCATCTCTTTCAGCCAGAGGCTTACTGCGTGGTTCATTGCCGGCACCGAAATATCGGCTCCGCCGCGTGCTGCTGCCGAGTTGCAGATGTCGGCAACGCTGAGCGAGCGTTCGGATTTGACCCTTGCCACAAGGTCGTTAGGGTTTTCGGTAAGCGCATTGTCGTACAGCTGCGCTTTAATTGATAATAAGCAATTGACTGAACCTTGATTTTTGTAAGATTAGCAAAGTTTGCATGATTGTGATGTTGTTCAAATCGTGGTTCGGTGTAGGGGAAGGGTCTGTTCGCCCTTGATAATGGAATGATCTGCCCTTATTATCTTGAACCACAATTTTTACAAGATGGACAGGATTACAAAATATTGAGAATCCTATCCATCTTAATAAAATTATGGTTCAAGACGAGGGCGAAAAATTTTCCGTCCCTACACCCGTTTTACCTTTTTGTATCCGTAAATGGCGGCTGCGCCCAGTTCTTCTTCGATGCGAAGGAGCTGGTTGTATTTTGCCATACGGTCGGAGCGGCTCAACGAACCTGTTTTAATCTGTCCGCTGTTGGTAGCAACGGCAATGTCGGCAATGGTTGCGTCTTCGGTTTCGCCCGAGCGGTGCGATGTTACCGAAGTGTAACCTGCGCGGTGAGCCATCTCTATAGCATCAAGGGTTTCGGTCAAAGTCCCGATTTGGTTTACCTTGATAAGAATTGAATTGGCCGCTCCCATTTCGATGCCTTTTTTCAAGTAATCGACGTTGGTTACAAACAAGTCGTCGCCAACGAGTTGACATTTATCGCCAATCTTTTCGGTAAGCTGTACCCAGCCTTCCCAGTCGTTTTCGGAACATCCGTCTTCGATGCTGTCGATGGGGAATTTAGCAGCGAGTTCGGCAAGAAAAGCAACCTGCTGTTCGCGGGTACGTTTCACACCTTTAGCTCCTTCAAATTTCGAGTAATCGTAAATGCCGTCTTTGTAGAACTCAGAAGCAGCACAATCAAGCGCAATCGAAACCTGTCCGCCGTCTTCCAAACGCCCCGGTTTGTAGCCTGCGTTTTCAATGGCTTTGATAATACTGTTCAGAGCGTCTTCGGTACCGTCGAGTACGGGTGCAAATCCACCTTCGTCGCCAACAGCGGTGCTTAAGCCGCGATCATGCAACACTTTTTTAAGGCTGTGGAAAACTTCGGCTCCCATGCGTAATCCTTCGCGAAAGCAGCAAGCGCCCACAGGACGAATCATAAATTCCTGAAAAGCAATCGGTGCATCGGAGTGCGAGCCGCCATTGATGATATTCATCATCGGAACAGGAAGCGTTTTTGCGTTAGGTCCACCAATGTATTTATACACTGGCAGTCCGCAAAAATCAGCGCCAGCTTTGGCAACAGCCAGTGAAACGCCAAGAATAGCGTTGGCACCCAGCTTACTCTTGGTTTTTGTACCGTCGAGTTCTATCATTTTTGCATCAACGGCAACCTGTGCGGTTGCGTCCATTCCAATAATTGCAGGTGCAATTACTTTATTAACGTTTTCAACGGCTTTCAAAACGCCTTTTCCAAGATAGCGCCCTTTGTCGCCGTCGCGAAGTTCAAGGGCTTCGTTTTCGCCCGTAGAAGCTCCCGATGGAACCGCTGCGCGACCAACAATGCCGCTTTCGAGGGTTACTTCAACCTCAATAGTTGGATTTCCACGCGAATCTAAGATTTCACGAGCGTGGACATCAACAATTAAACTCATAATACTAAATTATTTATTAATGATTATTAACTAAGACCTTATTATGAAAAAAGGATAAAGCTCTGTGAACTCTATCCCTTTTTCGGTATGCACTTTTATTTGTACAAACAATCGTGTCGCATAAACTGATTCTCTCCGTTTTATTGTTCCGATGCGGTTGTTTCTGTTGGCGTTTCTTCAACAGTTTCAACAACTTCGGCGACTTTCTGAGTTTTAACGGGCGTTTCGGCAGCAGTTACTGTTTCGCCTGTACCCGATTTACGACGACTGCGGCGGGTTATTTTCTTTTTGTCGCCTTTTGCTTCGCTCAACATGTTTTCATTGTAATCAACGAGTTCAATGTAGCACATTTCAGCGGCGTCGCCCAATCGCGCACCCAGTTTAAGAATCCGTGTATATCCGCCGGGGCGATTCATTACTTTTTGAGATACTTCTCGGAAAAGTTCGGTAACAACCTCCTTGTTTTGGAGGTAACTGAACACAATTCTACGCGAATGTGTTGAATCGTCTTTTGAGCGATTAATTAAGGGTTCGACGTACATCCGTAACGCCTTTGCTTTTGCCACCGTGGTTTTGATTCGCTTGTGCATAATGAGCGAAGTTGCCATATTGGCAAGCATAGCTTTGCGGTGCGAGCTTGTACGTCCAAGGTGGTTTATTTTTTTTCTATGTCTCATCGCAGTATTATTCCTTATCTAATTTATATTTTGTAACATCCATACCGAAATTGATTTTCAGATTGTCTAATAATTCGTCAAGTTCGGTCAATGATTTTTTACCGAAGTTTCGGAATTTCAACAAATCGTTTCGGTTGTACTGAACCAGTTCGCCAAGTGTTTCTACGTCGGCAGCCTTGAGACAGTTGAGTGCCCGAACCGAGAGATCGAGGTCAACCAACTTTTGTTTGAGCAACTGACGCATGTGAAGCACTTCTTCGTCAAATTCTTCATTTGCCTCTACATTGTCTGTTTCTATCGTAATTTTTTCGTCAGAAAACAGCATAAAGTGATAAATAAGAATTCGAGCAGCCTCCTTCAGTGCATCTTTGGGATGGATAGAGCCGTCGGTTTCGATATCGAACACGAGCTTTTCGTAGTCGGTTTTCTGTTCAACGCGATAGTTTTCAATCGCGTATTTAACATTCCGAATGGGCGTAAAGATTGAATCGATGGCTATAACGCCAAATTCGTGGTCGAAACTACGGTTTTCATCGGAGGGTACATATCCCCTACCCTTTATGATGGTAAATTCCATCTTCAATTTTACGTCTTTGGTCATTGTGGCAATCACCAAATTGGGATTCAGTATCTTGAAATTTACAAGATGCTGAGTTAAATCGCCTGCCGTAAACTTGTCTTTTCCGTCAATTTCAACCGTAATCTTTTCTTCCTCGACGTCTTCGGATGCTTTTTTAAACCGAATCTGTTTCAGATTCAGAATAATTTCGGTAACATCTTCAACAACGCCGGGTATGGTCGTAAATTCGTGGTCAACTCCGTCAATTTTAACCGTTGCAATCGCAAAACCCTCAAGTGATGAGAGCAAGATTCTTCTTAAGGCATTTCCAACAGTAATACCATATCCCGGTTCAAGAGGACGAAATTCGAAGCGACCGAACTTGTCATCTGCTTCAAGCATGATAACTTTTTCAGGTTTTTGGAACGCTAATATTGCCATAAGAATAAATTATTTAGAATACAACTCAACGATTGACTGCTCTTTAATATTTTCCGGAATTTCGGACCTTTCGGGAATATTCAGAAATTTTCCTACCATCGTGTGATTGTCCCACTCAAGCCACGAATAACGGTGTGCACTTGAGCTGCTCAAAGCGGCGGTGATAACTTCCAACGATTTCGATTTTTCGCGAACACCAATCAACTGTCCGGCTTTCAGTGTGTACGAAGGAATGTTTACAACACTTCCATCTACTGTGATATGCCTGTGCGAAACCAGCTGACGTGCGGCAGCACGTGTCGGGGCGATTCCCAAACGGAATACAACATTGTCGAGACGCGACTCAAGCAATCCGAGTAGCACTTCCCCTGTAATTCCCTTACTGCGGTTTGCTTTTTCAAAGATATTACGGAACTGTCTTTCCAACACCCCGTAGGTGTATTTTGCTTTTTGTTTTTCGCGGAGCTGAATACCATATTCACTGGTTTTCTTTCTGCGATTAATCCCGTGCTGACCTGGAGGATAGTTCTTTTTCTCCAGATACTTGTCGGGTCCATAAATCGGCTCTCCGAATTTACGGGCAATTTTTGATTTTGGTCCTATGTACCTAGCCATTCTACTAAATTTTTGTTTTAAAATTTTTGATTTTAAAAATTGAATATGACAGCCGCAAGATTATAGAGAGAAGGTTTTTATAACCTTTATGGAATCCTTGATAAGGCCCTAAGACAGTTATGAATTTAGAAATTAAAGAATTGATAAAATCACTCATAATTTTTAATTCATAATTATGAAAGTCTTTTGCCTTATGACTCCACTACATGATTCAAAATTTAAAAACAAAAACTTATGGTTAACAACTAGTTTCGATTTTTAGACTGTTCAATTTTCAGATTTCGACTGTCAGAATTTCTACATTTCTCAATTCTTAAATTCTATCGTCTAAATATCTTAAATTTTAATTATACTCTTCTTCTTTTTGGAGGACGACAGCCGTTGTGTGGCATTGGCGTTACATCAACAATTTCGGTTACTTCGATGCCCGAAGCATGAATTGAGCGAATTGCCGACTCGCGACCGTTACCCGGTCCTTTCACGTAAACTTTCACTTTGCGAAGTCCCAAATCGTGAGCTACTTTAGCACAGTCGGCTGCGGCAACCTGCGCAGCGTAGGGTGTGTTCTTTTTCGAACCTCTAAATCCCATTTTTCCCGCGCTCGACCACGAAATTACCTGACCGTTTCCGTTTGCCAGACAAATAATGATGTTATTGAACGATGAGTGCACATGAGCTTGACCAAGCGCTTCAACCTTAACAACTTTCTTTTTTTGTACTGATGTCTTTTTTGCCATGTTAATGATTATTTAGTTGCTTTCTTTTTGTTAGCAACAGTTTTCTTTCTTCCTTTACGGGTACGGGCATTGTTTTTGGTTGATTGCCCTCTTACCGGCAAACCGATACGATGCCGTATTCCACGATAACAACCGATGTCCATCAATCGCTTGATGTTCAGTTGAACTTCGGAACGCAATTCACCTTCGGTTTTGGTGGTACTGCTGATAACTTCACGAACTGCCGTAATCTGGTCGTCCGTCCAGTCTTTTACTTTAATGTCAACATTCACTCCGGCTTCTTTCAGAATAAAATTGGCTTTGCTGCGACCGATGCCGTAGATATAGGTAAGCGCAATTTCTCCTCTTTTGTTCGATGGAATGTCAACTCCTGCGATTCTTGCCATATTCTTTAAAATTTATCCTTGACGTTGTTTAAACTTTGGATTTTTTTTGTTAATCACATATAAGCGTCCTTTACGCTTCACGATTTTACAATCGTCTGTCCGCTTTTTGATGGATGTTCTAACCTTCATTTCTCTGAGTATTATTTGTATCTGTAACTAATTCTTCCTTTAGTTAAGTCATAAGGAGACATCTCCACTTTGACTCTGTCGCCGGGGAGAATTTTGATGTAATGCATCCGCATTTTCCCCGAAATGTGAGCCGTTATCACATGCCCGTTTTCGAGTTCTACCCGAAACATAGCATTTGATAGAGCTTCGGTAATTGTACCGTCCTGTTCTATTGAGACTTGCTTTGCCATAAAGCTGCTTTTTCTAAATTTTAAGACCGCAAAGATAATACTTCTTCTACAAATTTGAAACTTGATAATATATCTGCTCCATTTTTTCTTATTGCAACGGAATGTTCAAAATGTGCCGAAACGCTACGATCTGCAGTACGGACAGTCCATCCGTCCGATTCCCAAACAATTTCTTTTTTACCAAAATTTATCATTGGTTCAATGGCTATTACCATTCCCTTACGCATTTTTTTTCCTGCGCCGCGATGTCCGTAATTGGGAACATCAGGGTCTTCGTGCAACTGACGCCCTACCCCATGTCCTACCATTTCGCGGACAACCGAAAAACCTGCTTTTTCACAATGCATTTGAATTGCATTGCCAATGTCGCCAATTCGTTTTCCTTCAACAGCTTCGGCAATTCCTTTGTAAAGCGATTCTTTGGTAATTTTGAGCAGATCTCTAATTTCGGGTTTTACTTCGCCTATTTCAAAAGTATAGGCTGAGTCGCCATGAAAGCCATTCAATAAAACGCCGCAATCAATCGAAACAATATCGCCTTCCGTTAAAGGCTTGTCATTCGGGATACCGTGTACTACCTGTTCGTTAACCGAAGTGCAGAGAGATTTCGGGAATCCTCTATAATTAAGGAACCCCGGAACTCCCTTGTTATCCCTTATAAATGTTTCGGCAATTTCATCAAGTTTCTGAGTTGTAACACCCGGTTCAATCCATTTTGCAATTTCGCCAAGCGTTTTCCCCACAAGCATGTTGCTTTCGCGCAACAATTCAATTTCCTCGTCGGTCTTCAAATAAATCATCGCCTCAATTACTCTCTCTTAATAAGCGTTGCCCGAACGTCCTTTTATCCGACCAGATTTTGTCAGTCCGTCGTAATGACGCATCAAAAGATGACTTTCGATTTGCTGCAAAGTGTCGAGCACCACACCCACCAAAATCAACAGCGACGTTCCGCCATAAAATTGAGCAAACGAACTGTCAACTCCCGCCAGCATTGCAAATGCTGGTAAAATGGCTATCAATGCAAGAAAAAACGAGCCGGGCAGTGTAATTCTCGACATAATGGTATCGAGATATTCTGCGGTTTTTTTTCCGGGTTTGATGCCGGGAATAAAACCTCCGTTCCGTTTCATATCATCAGCCATTTGTGTGGGATTAATGGTAATTGCCGTATAAAAATAGGTGAAAACAATAATCAGCAATGCAAATATAAAGTTGTACCAAAATCCCGTAAAGTTGGCAAACAATGATACAAAACCTGTTGCCGAATCGCTATCGACAAAACCAGAAAAGGTTACAGGTATAAATATAATTGCCTGCGCAAAAATGATAGGCATTACACCTGCTGCATTTATCTTTAACGGAATGTACTGGCGAACACCGCCATATTGCTTGTTTCCTACAATACGCTTTGCATATTGAACGGGTATTCGGCGCGTTCCCTGCACGAGAAGTATTGAACCGCAAAACACAAAAAATAACACTACGATTTCAATCATCATCATTATTAAACCACCGCCACTTTCCAAACGGGAGGCAAACTCTGCTGCAACTGCAAATGGCAACCTCGCAATAATACCAATCATAATGATAAGGGAAATACCGTTTCCGATTCCTTTGTCGGTAATCCGCTCGCCCAGCCACATCACAAACATGGTTCCTGCCGTAAGGATAATAATTGTGGTAATCGTAAAGCCCCATCCTTCACTGATAAAGGCGCCCGGAGCCTGCGCACGCAAGTTGGCAATGTAGCCCGGAGCCTGAAAACAGAGGATGATAACCGTAAGATAACGAGTAATCTGATTCATTTTTCGGCGACCGCTTTCTCCTTCGCGTTGCAGCTTCTGGAAATAGGGGATAGCCATTCCCAGCAACTGTATTACGATTGAGGCGGATATGTAGGGCATAATACCCAATGCGAAGATGGATGCGTTTGAAAACGCCCCTCCCGAAAACATATCCAGCAATCCCAAAACGCCATCGCGTGTTTGGTCCTGCAAATTTCCCAATTCGTTAGGATTGATTCCGGGTAAAACCACATACGAACCCAGACGGTAAATTAATATATAACCGAGGGTTGTTAAAATACGGGTTTTAAGTTCCTCAATCTTCCAAATATTACGGATGGTCTCGAATAATTTCATGTGTAAACAATTTGTTTATTAACGGTTACATAAAACTTGTCAAATGCCGATGGATGTACAGCGTTCGAATACAAGTTTTATGCATACACCGTATCATTATTACAATTTAACAACAGTTCCCTGAGCTGCTTCGATAGCTGCTTCTGCAGTTTTCGAGAAAGCATGCGCTCTTACTTCTACTTTGGATGTAATTTTTCCGTTTCCGAGAATTTTTACCAAGTCGCTTTTCTTTACCAGTCCGGCTTCTATTAAATTTTCGGGTGCTATAACATCCCATCCCTTCTTATCACAAAGAGCCTGAATAACCTCAATGTTTATAGACTTATATTCTTTCCGGTTGATATTCTTAAACCCGAATTTGGGTAAGCGGCGTTGAATTGGCATCTGACCGCCTTCAAATCCGACTTTTTTAGAATATCCGGAACGGGATTTGGCTCCTTTGTGCCCTCGTGTAGAGGTGCCGCCGTGTCCGGATCCCTCGCCGCGACCAATTCGTTTGTCGTGATGAGTTGAACCTTTCGCCGGTTTCAATTGATTTAATTCCATGATAATATCAATATACTTCGTTAAACCTCAATTATTTCTGTTCAACACTAACCAAGTGCCGTACTACTGCCACCATGCCCATAATGTTAGGCGTATCTTCATGTTCTACGGTGGCATTCATTTTCCGCAAACCAAGCGCATCCAAAGTTCTTTTCTGATTTTGAGTGGTCTTGATTTTGCTTCGAACCTGTTTAATAATTATCTTTGTCATTTTGTTAAACAATTTATCCGTTAAACACTCTTTCTAAAGTTATGCCACGCTGATGTGCAACAGTGTGCCCGTCGCGCATTTCGCACAAGGCGTTGATAGTAGCTTTCACAAGATTGTGCGGGTTCGACGAGCCTTTGGATTTCGCCAATACGTCGTGAATCCCAACACTTTCGAGAACAGCACGCATGGCGCCTCCGGCAACAAGTCCAGTACCGTGCGATGCGGGTTTCATAAACACTTTTGCTCCGCCGAATTTGGCAACCTGTTCGTGAGGAATGGTTCCTTTAATCACAGGTATTTTCACCAGATTCTTTTTAGCAGCCTCAACACCTTTGGCTATGGCGGTAGTTACTTCGTTGGCTTTTCCAAGTCCCCAGCCTACGATGCCTTTTTCGTCACCGACAACCACAATAGCCGAGAAGCTAAATGCTCTACCTCCTTTTGTAACTTTTGTAACACGATTGATGGCTACCAATTTGTCAATCAGTACCAAATCATTTGTCGAACGAACTCTTTTGTCTTTATTATTTACTGCCATAGTCGTTAAAATTTAAGACCTGCTTCGCGAGCAGCATCCGCTAATTGTTTTACTCTGCCATGATACAGATAACCGTTACGGTCGAAAACTACTTCGTTGATTCCGGCTGCGAGAGCGCGTTCGGCGATGAGTTTTCCTACCAATACTGATTTCTCCGATTTTGTTCCGCTTTGCGAAGCAATGTCTTTCACCAGCGATGAAGCTGCCGCGAGTGTTTTACCGCTACGGTCGTCAACTAACTGAACGGATATCTGTTTATTACTCCGAAATACCGTCATACGGGGTTTTTCGGTGCATCCCGAAATTTTTCCGCGGATGCGTCTTTTTATTTTAATTCGTCTTTCTAATTTCGAAAAAGCCATAACACATTTCAATTAATCAGATTAAACTTTAGCGCTCTTACCTGCTTTACGCCTGATAACTTCACCAACAAAACGGATACCTTTACCTTTGTAAGGTTCGGGTTTACGTAACGAACGAATCTTGGCGCAAACCTGTCCCAGCAGTTGCTTGTCGATAGATTCCAGTGTTATGATCGGATTGCTTTTCCGGTCTGTAACAGCCTCTACCTTTATTTCGGGAGGCATCTGTATATGAATGGCGTGCGAATAGCCCAACGACAACTCCAAAATCTGTCCTGTTGACGAGGCGCGATACCCCACGCCCACCAGTTCCATTTTCTTTTGGAAACCCTGCGAAACTCCGACTACCATATTGTTCATCAGTGCGCGGTACAAGCCGTGCATCGAACGGTGTTCTTTTTCGTCGGTCGGACGGGTTACTTTGAGTACTCCATCATTCACTTCCACATTGATGTCGGGGTGAACTGCTTGCTGTAATTCGCCTTTCGGACCTTTTACGGTTACTACTTGGTCTTTTACCGTTACGCTTACTCCGGCAGGCAATGTAATTGGCGCTTTACCTATTCTTGACATAATCTTTACCTCCTTTTTTTAATAAACGTAACATAATACTTCACCACCTACTTTTTCTGCTCTTGCCTCCTTATCGGTCATTACGCCCTTTGAGGTGGAAAGAATAGCGATACCCAAACCATTCAATACGCGAGGTACCTCACGGTATCCTGCATATCGGCGCAAGCCCGGACGGGATGCACGCTGCAACTTTTTAATTGCTGAAATTTTTGTAATGGGATCGTACTTGAGGGCGATTTTGATGACACCCTGTTTTTCATCCTCCATAAATTTATAATTGAGGATGTACCCTTTCTGAAAAAGAATCTTTGTCATCTCCTTTTTCAGGTTCGACGCGGGTATTTCAACAACTTTATGCCGCGCCTGTGTAGCATTCCTGACGCGGGTCAGGAAATCTGCAATTGGATCTGTCATTTTACATTCAGTTTAAATTGATTCCGAACACTCGGAACAATATTTAACACTCTATATTTTGGGAAATTTTACCAGCTTGCCTTTTTAACTCCGGGAATTAATCCGGCAGCAGCCATTTCCCTGAAGCAAATACGGCTAATGCCGAACTGACGCATGTATCCTTTCGGACGTCCTGTCAGTTTACAACGATTGTGATAACGAATTGGACACGAGTTTTTAGGAAGTTTCTGCAATCCTACATAATCCCCTTCGGCTTTCAGTTTCGCGCGTTTTTCAGCGTATTTTGCTATCAATTTCGCCCGTTTCACTTCGCGGGCTTTCATGGATTCCTTAGCCATACAACTAATTCTTTTTTAAATTTTTAAAAGGTAATCCGAATTCCCGAAGTAACGCATGAGCTTCTTCATCGGTTTTACCCGAAGTTACAAAGGTAATATTCATACCCATAATTTTGCTCACTGTGTCGATATTTATTTCGGGAAAAATAATCTGTTCGGTAACTCCGAGCGTATAATTACCTCTTCCGTCGAGTTTGCTGTTGATTCCCTTGAAGTCACGGATACGTGGTAAAGCCACGCGCACCAGCCGTTCAAGAAACTCATACATGTTGTCGCGGCGAAGCGTTACGCGAGCGCCGATGGGCATTTTTTTACGCAACTTGAAATTCGAAATATCTTTTTTCGAAAAACAGGGAACTGCTTTCTGTCCCGAAATCATCGTAAGCTCTTTTACCGATGTTTCAATCAGTTTTTTGTCAGCCGTTGCCGCGCCAACTCCCTGATTAATTACGATTTTTTCGAGACGAGGCGCCTGCATTACGCTTTTGTACCCGAACTCTTTCATCAGGTTGGCTACGATTTCCTCTTTGTACTTTGTTTTCAAATTAGGTATATAGCTCATTACTTGATCTCCTCTCCTGATTTTTTAGAATAACGTACAAGTTTACCGTCGCTTCCCAATTTGCGTCCTATACGGGTTGGTTTTCCCGTTTTAGGGTCTTTAATGTTCAAATTGGAAATATGAATGGCGGCTTCTTTTTTAATAATGCCTCCCTGTGGATGCTGGGCATTGGGTTTGGTGTGTTTACTCACCATGTTCACGCCCTCTACAATCGCACGTTGTGTTTTGGGAAAAACTTCGAGCACACGCCCTTCGGCACCTTTATCTACTCCCGTATTCACAATTACGATGTCTCCTTTTTTAATATGTAACTTTGCCATTGCTGATAAATCTTAAAGATTAAAGCACTTCGGGCGCAAGCGATACGATTTTCATGTATCCGTCGCGCAGTTCACGTGCAACGGGCCCAAAAATACGTGTTCCACGAATTTCGCCCACATTATTGATAAGCACACATGCATTATCGTCAAAACGAATGTAAGAACCGTCGGCGCGTCGTATCTCCTTTTTGGTGCGAACCACCACGGCTTTACTGACGATTCCCTTCTTCACATCTGAAGACGGAACTGCGCTTTTTACGGTAACGACTATACGGTCGCCGATTGAAGCATATCTCCGTCCTGTTCCGCCAAGCACACGAATACAAAGAACTTCTTTGGCTCCGCTGTTGTCGGCTACATTAAGTCTGGATTCTTGTTGTATCATGATTACTTAGCCCTTTCTACTATTTCTACTAATCTCCAACGTTTGGTTTTGCTCAGTGGACGTGTTTCCATGATGCGTACGGTATCGCCCGGATGACCATCATTTTTTTCGTCGTGCGCATAAAACTTCTTGGTTTTCTTCATGAATTTACCGTACATCGGGTGTTTTTCACGAATAACAACACTCACGACGATGGTTTTATCCATCTTATCGCTCACTATAACCCCAACACGTTCTTTCCTAAGGTTTCTTGTTGTTTCCATCTGTAAATTCTGTTATGCGTTTTTTTTCTTCTGACTCAAAATTGTCAGCATACGCGCAATGTCTTTGCGAGCATGCCTTATCTTCATCGGATTATCCAACGGAGATATGTGATGGTTAAGTACCATGCGCGTCAATTCCAGCTTTTGGGATTCAACACGTTCCTCAATTTCAGCAATTGTCATTTCTCTTATTTCGGAAGTTTTCATATCCATTAAGCATTTGAAGATTCAACAAAGTCCCTTCTCACAACAAATTTGGTTGTTACGGGCAATTTCTGAGCCGCAAGCCGCAAGGCTTCTTTGGCAATCTCGTAAGATACACCTTCGCATTCGATAATGATCCGTCCGGGAGTTACTGGAGCAACATATCCTTCGGGGTTACCTTTACCTTTACCCATACGTACTTCGGCGGGTTTTTTGGTGATAGGCTTATCGGGAAAGATGCGAATCCATATCTGTCCCTGACGTTGCATGTGCCGCGTTACGGCAACACGCGCCGCTTCTATCTGACGACCTGTAATCCACTTGCTTTCAAGCGATTTTATTCCGAAAGAACCGAATGCAAGTTCATGCCCGCGATGGGCGATCCCTTTCATTTTGCCTTTCTGTTGGCGTCTAAACTTTACTTTTTTCGGTTGTAACATCGTTCGCTGTTTATTTAACTATAACGATTACTTTTTTCTTTTCTTAAAACCTCCGCTTTCACGACCGTCTTTCCTGTCGCGACCATCACGGTTTTCACGACCTTCGCGCGAATACCCGCCTCTGTCATTGCGGTTGTTCATTCTGTCATTACCGCGACCCGCTCCGCGACTTTCACCCGAAAACGATTCTTTTTGATTGAAATTAGGCGACAAATCGGGTTTTCCGTAAATTTCGCCTTTGCAAACCCAAACTTTCAATCCAATCAAACCTGTTTTGGTAAGAGCTTCGGAACGTGCGTAATCAATATCCGACCTGAATGTGTGAAGCGGCGTACGTCCTTCTTTGTACATTTCGGAACGCGCCATTTCAGCGCCATTCAAACGTCCTGAAATCTGCACCTTGATGCCTTCGGCTCCCATACGCATTGTAGATGCAATGGCAGTTTTGATGGCACGGCGGTAAGCAACACGTCCTTCCAACTGACGGGCGATGTTGTTGGCAACAATCAGCGCGTCCAATTCAGGGCGTTTAACTTCAAAAATATTGATTTGAACTTCCTTATCGGTGATTTTCTTAAGTTCTTCTTTCAGTTTATCAACCTCTTGACCGCCTTTTCCGATGATGATACCCGGACGTGCAGTATAAACCGTAATTGTAACCAACTTAAGAGTTCTCTCAATAATAATGCGCGAGATGCTGGCTTTTGCCAGACGAGCATTCAGGTACTTGCGGATTTTGGAATCTTCGACTAATTTATCGCCATAGTTTTTTCCTCCGTACCAGTTGGAATCCCATCCTCTGATAATTCCTAATCTGTTGCTAATCGGATTAACTTTCTGTCCCATGCCCGTTTAGTTTTCTTCTTTATTAACTACATTAATAACTTTGCTGTCCACAAGAAGCGTAACGTGATTCGATCTCTTACGGATACGATGTCCACGTCCCTGAGGAGCGGGGCGCAGTCTTTTCAGGATTCTGCCGCCGTCAACATAAGCTTCTTTCACAATAAGGTTGGCGTCTTCGAGCCTTGTACCTTCGTTCTTTTCTTTCCAGTTTGCAACCGCCGACAATAAAAGTTTTTCAACTTTACGTGATGCTTCTTTGGTCGAAAACTTCAGAATATCAAGCGCCAGATTCACTTCTTTGCCGCGAATCATATCCACTACCAACCGCATTTTGCGCGGTGAAGTGGGAACATTCCGCAATTTTGCATAAGCCTGTGTTTTTCTGGCTTCTTTTATTTCATTTGCTTTTATTCTTTTTCTTGCACCCATTTTTTCTGTATTAAAAAATTAACACCGTCAAACAATTAACGTTTCTTATTACCTGAATGACCGCGGAATGTGCGTGTAGGGGCAAACTCTCCAAGTTTGTGTCCAACCATATTTTCAGTTACATAAACAGGAATGAATTTGTTTCCGTTATGTACTGCAATAGTATGACCAACAAAATCGGGTGAAATCATTGACGCCCTTGCCCATGTTTTGATTACCGATTTTTTACCGGATTCATTCATGGCTAAAACCTTACGCTCCAGCTTATAATGTATGTACGGGCCTTTTTTTAACGATCTGCTCATAATTCAAACTAAATTAACCGGTTACTTTTTCTTCTTTCTTTCAAGAATGTACTTACTCGATGCTTTCTTAGGAGCGCGTGTTTTGTAGCCCTTAGCAAGCAATCCTTTACGCGAACGCGGATGTCCTCCCGAAGCGCGTCCTTCGCCACCACCCATAGGGTGATCAACAGGATTCATTACAACACCACGAACTCTCGGACGGCGTCCCAACCAACGTGTGCGACCCGCTTTTCCTGAGCGTTCAAGTGCATGATCCGAATTACCTACTGCGCCAATTGTAGCGCGACAGGTTGTAAGTACCATTCTGGTTTCACCGGAAGGAAGACGCAATACAACGTATTTTCCTTCGCGAGCAGCGAGCTGGGCAAATGTGCCGGCGCTGCGAGCCATGCATCCTCCTTCGCCGGGGCGAAGTTCAATGTTGTGAACAATGGTTCCCAAAGGAATTTCACCCATCGGTAAAGTATTCCCTACTTCGGGAGCCACACCTGTTCCCGAAAGAAGTTGTTGTCCTGCCTGCAATCCGTTTGGTGCAAGAATATATCTTTTTTCTCCATCCGCATAAACGAGCAGTGCAATTCGTGCACTTCTGTTGGGATCGTACTGAATAGAATCTACTCTTGCAGGCACACCGTCTTTATTTCTCTTAAAGTCGATTACCCGGTATCTTCTTTTATGTCCGCCACCAAGTTGCCGCATCGTCATTTTACCGGCGTTGTTACGACCTCCGGTTTTTTTGATGGGCATCAGCAGCGATTTCTCTGGCTCACTTGAGGTAATCGTGTCAAATGCGCCAATAATCTTGTGTCGTTGCCCCGGTGTAGTGGGCTTTAGCTTTCTTACTGCCATTTCTCAATTATATATTGCTATAAAAATCAATCTTGTTTCCTTCGACAAGTGTTACGATTGCTTTTTTGTACCCCTGTTTTCTGCCGGAAATAACGCCGGCTTTGGTATAGCGAGTCTTCAATTTACCTGCGTAACGCATGGTATTGACCGATTTTACCGTAACATTGTACATGTCTTCAACCGCCTTTTTGATTTGGAGTTTGTTTACATCTCTCCTCACTGCAAACCCATACCGATTCAATTTTTCGCTCAACTGCGTCATTTTTTCGGTTACCAAAGGCTTAATTATAATGTGACCTGTATTACTCATAACCTACCTCCTTATACATTAAAAAATTGGTTCAACTCTGCTACTGAACTTTCGGTAAGTACCAGCGATTTTGCTCTCATAATACTGTAGGTATTCATGTCGGAAGGAATTACTATTTCCGATTTAGGCACGTTGCGCGACGAAAGATATATATTCGTGTTTCTTTCTTTCAAAACAACCATCGAATGGCTTCCATCAATCTGAAGATTCTTGCGGATTATGGCAAATTCTTTGGTTTTCGGAACTTCAAAACTGAAATCTTCCACAACAATAATGGCGTTTTTCTGTGCTTTGTAAGTAAGCGCCGACAAACGAGCCAACTGTTTCAGTTTTTTGTTCAGTTTAAAACTGTAGTCGCGAGGCTGTGGACCAAAAGCCCTTCCTCCTCCACGAAATACGGGCGATTTCAAACTGCCAGCACGAGCGGTGCCCGTACCCTTCTGTTTTTTAATCTTTCGGGTGCTACCTGCAACCTCGCCGCGTTCTTTCGATTTATGAGTTCCTTGACGCTGATTTGCCAAATACTGTTTCACATCTAAATAAATGGCATGGTCGTTAGGCTCAATCGCGAAAATCGAATCCGACAACTCGATTTTACGTCCTGTCTCTTTTCCTTGTATATTTACTACGTTCAGTTCCATTACATTTCAATAATTAGATATGAACCAATTGCACCCGGTACAGAGCCCTTTACCATTAAAAGGTTGTTTTCGGGAATAACTTTTAACACTCTCAGGTTTTGAACGGTTACTCTGTCGCCTCCTGTACGTCCAGCCATTCTCATGCCTTTGAACACACGTGATGGATACGATGATGCGCCAACCGAACCCGGTGCACGTCCACGGTTGTGCTGTCCGTGTGTTTGACCGCCTACGCCGCCAAATCCGTGACGTTTCACAACGCCTTGAAACCCTTTTCCTTTTGAGGTTCCGATAACATCAATAAACGATTCTTCCCCAATAATATCAACTGAGATAACATCTCCTAACTGATATTCTTTTTCGAATCCCTTAAATTCAACCAGCTTGGCCTTGGGAGTTACACCTGCTTTTTGAAAATGCCCCTTCAGGGGTTGCGTGGTGTTTTTCTCTTTTTTATCGCGAAACCCCAACTGAATGGCTTCGTAACCGTCGGTTTCAACGGTCTTGATTTGAGTCACGACACAAGGGCCAGCTTCGATAACAGTGCATGGTACATTTTTACCATCGACACTGAAAACGGATGTCATTCCGATTTTTTTTCCTATTAATCCTGGCATTTCTTGGTAAATTTATTATCAAACTTTTATTTCGACTTCCACACCGCTGGGAAGTTCAAGTTTCATCAGAGCGTCAATAGTTTTGGCGGTTGAACTGTAAATGTCAATCAAACGTTTGTATGACGACAACTCAAACTGTTCGCGCGATTTTTTATTGACGAAAGTAGAGCGGAGTACAGTAAATATCCGCTTGTGAGTCGGCAACGGAATAGGACCACTTACTACAGCTCCCGTATTCTTAACCGTTTTTACAATCTTCTCGGCTGACTTGTCCACCAGATTGTGATCGTAAGACTTTAATTTTATCCTTATTTTTTGGTTCATGATATTTATGAAAATAGACTACACTACGACAATAATTCAACTTTCCCTTTGGCTTCGGTCAGCACCTGTGTTGCGATGGCTTTCGAAACCTCTGCATAATGCGAGAACTCCATTGATGAAGTTGCACGTCCCGATGAAATGGTACGCAATGCTGTTACATAACCAAACATTTCAGCCAAAGGCACCTTTGCTTTGATTGCACGGGCACCAGCCTTCGTATCCATTCCATCAACCTGACCGCGGCGTTTGTTTAAATCGCCGATGATGTCTCCCATATATTCTTCGGGGGTAATGACCTCTACTCGCATAATTGGCTCAAGCAAAGCAGGCTTTGCCTTTTGACAAGCCGAACGGAATGCCTGACGTGCGCAAATTTCGAACGACAGCGAATCGGAGTCCACAGGGTGAAATGAACCGTCGAGCAATTCCACTTTAAGGTTTTCGACCTGAAAGCCTGCCAAAACGCCATTTTGCATAGCTCCTGCAAATCCTTTCTGTACCGAAGGAATGTATTCGCGTGGAATATTTCCTCCCTTAACGAGGTCAACAAACTGTAAGCCTGTTTTTTCTTCGTCAATGGGACCTACTTTCACAATAATGTCGGCAAACTTACCACGACCGCCCGTCTGTTTCTTGAATACTTCGCGAATTTCAACACTTTGCGTGATGGTTTCCTTGTATGCAACTTGGGGGCGTCCCTGATTACATTCAACTTTAAATTCACGTTTCAAACGATCGATAATAATTTCGAGGTGCAACTCACCCATTCCGCTGATAACAGTTTGTCCGCTGTCTTCGTCGGTATGAACTTTAAAAGTCGGATCTTCCTCAGCCAACTTGCTCAATCCGTTCGACAGTTTGTCTATATCGCTCTGGCTTTTCGGTTCAACCGAAATTCCGATAACGGGCTCGGGGAAGTCGATTGACTCCAGGATAATCGGATGCTTTTCGTCGCAAAGCGTATCGCCTGTTCTGATGTCTTTAAAGCCTACTCCTGCACAAATATCGCCTGCATTGATAACTTCGCGGGGCAACTGTTTGTTCGATTTCATCTGAAACAAACGTGAAATACGTTCTTTTTTACCCGAACGCGAGTTCCATATATAAGAACCTGCTTCTAATTTTCCTGAATAAACTCTCATAAAAGCCAAACGTCCTACAAACGGATCGGTGGCTATTTTGAATGCCAATGCTGTAAATGGCGCATCTTCGCTGGCTTCACGAACTTCTTCTTTTTCGGTTTCGGGATTGGTTCCCGTAATGCTTGGTACATCAAGCGGCGAAGGCAGGTATCGTACAACACCATCAAGCAAACGCTGTATTCCTTTATTTTTGAATGAAGAACCGCACATCATCGGTACCACTTTCATGTCGATAGTTGCCTGACGCAATACTTTTATCAATTGTTCTTTGGTAATTGCCTCTGGATTCTCAAAGAATTTTTCGAGCAATTCATCGTCATATTCGGCAACTGCTTCAATCAGTTTGCCTCTCCATTCATCCACCTCGTCTTTCATATCGGCAGGAATGTCTTCCAACTGATAACGGGTTTTCATTACGGGGTCATCGTACCAAATTACGGCTTTATAGTCAATTAAATCAACTACGCCGCGAAATGTTTCTTCCGACCCGATAGGAATGGTAATGGGCACGGGATTGGCGCCCAAAACTTCGCGAACCTGACGTACAACTTCAAAAAAGTTGGCGCCACTACGGTCCATTTTATTCACAAAACCCAAACGGGGTACGTTGTATTTATTGGCCTGCCTCCAAACCGTTTCCGATTGTGGTTCAACGCCGCCTACAGCACAAAAAAGAGCAACCGCTCCGTCAAGAATTCTCAACGAGCGTTCAACTTCTACTGTAAAATCAACGTGTCCAGGGGTGTCGATAATATTAACCTTGTATTCTTCTCCTTCGTAGTTCCATTGCGTAGTTACGGCAGCCGATGTAATGGTAATTCCACGTTCCTGTTCCTGTTCCATCCAGTCCATCGTAGCAGCGCCGTCATGTACTTCGCCAATTTTGTGCGTGATACCTGTGTAAAACAAAATACGCTCAGTAGTAGTTGTTTTACCGGCATCAATGTGAGCCATGATACCAATGTTTCTTGTATAATTTAATTCCTGTCCCATCTTCTATTAAAAATATCCTCTTTCGTAAGAATTAATTAAAACCTGAAATGGGCAAAAGCGCGGTTTGCTTCAGCCATTCTGTGCATATCTTCTTTTTTCTTGTATGCTCCGCCTTCCTGATTGTATGCTGCGGTAATTTCGGCAGACAACTTTTCAGCCATCGACTTTCCGTTTCTCTTACGTGCAAAAAGGATAAGATTCTTAATACTGTAGGAAACTTTACGTTCGGGGCGAATTTCGGTAGGTACCTGAAAGGTTGCGCCACCAACGCGCCGACTCTTAACCTCTACTGAGGGGGTAATGTTTTCGAGGGCTTTTTTCCACATTTCCAGTGAAGTTTTTCCTTCTTTTTCAGCCTTGTCGCCAATCATGTCGAGCGCATCGTAGAAAATGGTATAGGCTGTGGATTTTTTGCCGTCGTACATCAAATTGTTTACAAACTGTGTAACCAAAGTGTCGTTAAACTTTGGGTCGGGCAGCAACACCCTTTTTTTAGGTTTACTCTTTCTCATTTCTTTTTTTGTTTATCAGCCTTCTGAATTTACCGGCTGTATCTGACTCTTCAACAACGCATTTGTTATTTACTCAACCAAAGACAAACCAATAAACAAAATTGCCGTCAAAAATTATTTCTTTTTAGCTTTAGGACGTTTGGTTCCGTATTTGGAACGGCGCTGGGTGCGACCATCAACTCCCGAAGCATCTAAGGCTCCGCGAACCAAATGGTAACGAACTCCCGGAAGGTCTTTTACTCTGCCTCCTCTTACAAGCACAATTGAGTGCTCCTGAAGATTATGACCTTCGCCCGGAATATAAGCGTTTACCTCTTTTTGATTGGTTAAACGTACACGCGCTACTTTCCGCATGGCAGAATTAGGTTTCTTAGGCGTAGTTGTATAAACTCTTACGCACACGCCGCGACGTTGCGGGCACGAATCCAGAGCGGGTGATTTACTTTTATCAACCAACTTTTTGCGTCCATTTCTAACTAACTGTTGAATTGTTGGCATACTAACTATTTGTTTAAAACTTAAAATTCACTTTTTCGAATCGGGGTGCAAAGATATACAATTCGATTAAAAAATCATCTCTACAACTAATTAATTTATGATTTTTTGTGAAAAGCGGGTGCAAAGGTACTGCTTCTCAACCGGAATACAAAACAGGTTCACAAAGTTTTTTGAGGATAAGCCGATTAATATAATTGTTTTGGGGATGGTTATTGTTACAGAAAGCGTGTAATTACGGGGGTTGAAAATGTATTGGATACAATTTGTCGAGAGTGTGATATTTATATTTTTTTAACCGAATAGAATTGGATGCAGGTTGAATTACTCTCTTGAAAAAGAAAAATCGAAAAAAATTGGAGGTGAATGCTTTTATAGGGTAAACGAATGAAATATCACGGCATTTACATTTATCAGTACTACTGTTTGCGAAAAGCACAAAACCTCATTTGCATGATACCCAATGAGAAATCCTGTTCTATCCCAATTTGACAAATACCGCTGAACTGACTCATTTGAAGTTTTTCTTTCATATTTCCACTCTCAATTCTCACAGCATTGCCATCCCCATTACTGTCAATGCCATTAGCGCAAGTATTACTGTCTCGGCGAATCTTTTATTTCGCATCCATTCGAGCCAAAGGGTGATGATGACCGACGAAACGACGGCAAGCACCGGAATGGTTTCGATGGAAAAAAAGGGCGACAAAAAGGCAGCTGCCATAAAAAACAGCATCCATGTGAAACAGCGAAAATATCGGCGTGTCAATATCTTTTGCGACGACATGTAGTTGAACGACATCACTATTGAAATTGTATTGAACAGAATCATAATGCTCATGTAAATTCGGGAGAATACGCCATGCTCGTACTGACCCGGATTGGAAATAAGGCACTCTTTAATGTCTTCAAAAAACTGTGCAATGCCGTCGGTGTAAAAAAAACAGGCAAGGCTGACTATGAACGGCAACGCCAATCCTGCCAACGATGCAAAAATTGATTTATGATTGGCAATGCGCAGAATGCACATCATCAGAAAAAATATGACAAACAGAAAAAGTCCTTTTGCGTAGAAAAGCGAACCGATTCCGACTGCTGCTCCCGCGTTGAAACATCGTACCTGCGGTTTTCGTACGCTTACGCCTGCAAACAGCTGGTCGATTCCCAGTACAAAAAAGAGCGTAAACACCCATGCGGGATGCAGCTTTTGCGCCGACAAAAAAGCGCTCGAAAGCAGCGTGAAAACAAAGAATGGCAACATGCTTTGCTGATGCAGCAGGCTGAATCGCAAAACTATCCGGTTTAAAGTGAATGCAGTTAAAAAAGCGAGTATAATACACAAAAGTCCCGCCATATATTTGGAGTAGCCAAACAGGGGAATTATCATTTTATTCCACAGGGGCATTGCCGGATTATCGAATGTGGTAACGTGTACCGTATTGACAATAAAGAGCCGCGCCCACAGCGCCAATAAAGCAACTGATACAACTGCAAGCGCTGATATACGGGTGTTATGTACAACTTTAAATAGCATTTTTATTGATTATATTTTTATACAGTTTTCACATTTTGGGATTATTAACATGGTGCCCTATTAACTGTACTTTGTTGTTTTTATCCCAATAAAAAAAATCTATAAAGCACCGGTGGAAAATCAATATAAGTAAAGATTTTGTGTGGCTGCCCCATACATCTAAACACAAAGTATCTTGCCCCCAAAATTTATATTCAAGATTATTGAGAATCAATATTTCTTTACCTCTCCATTCACGAATATTTTTTTTGACGTCGTTTCGATAGTTCGCAAACATTCAAAGTACATATTATAACTGCTACATAAAAAAGCATCTTTTTACTAAAATAGTTTGTTTTTATTCAATAATTTATTCCAAATTTAAAATGCAAACTGCATTTCGTCATTTACGTGTAAAATAAACCCATATCTTTCATTTATCATAGCAATAATTGATAATTCCGATTTCCACTTTCAATGTTTGAAGAAAATTGCCGTCAATATCAAAAACAAAAAATTGTGTAGGAGAGGTGATACTCATTCTATTTTTGGGAAATCTGTCTTCATCGAAAGAAAAAGACGCTACAATTTTATCACTCCAAAATACTGTCAGTTTTTCTACTGTTCCACTTACTTTCATATATATTGTATTTTAGCTCTCCGTTGAAACTGCAAATACTCATTAAATTATGACAATAAGTGATAATGATACTCAAACATAATTGATTTTCATTTCTGTTTGAGTATAAAAACCGGCATTAGCTAAAATGTGGCTTTTAGTTAATGCCGATTTTCAATTTACAACCGCAGGCACGCCTGCGCTGAAAGTG
>JAITVO010000087.1 GCA_031285765.1 Cytophagaceae bacterium
TCCAAAAGAATCAGATTCTTAGGGTCAAACTAAGAGGTTCTTTCGATGGATAGCACAAGCGTTAAAATCCATCCCGATGCGGCAGGTGCGCGCAAAAAAACGGACCTCAGTCCATCGGCGTTTCCCGTGGAGGCAGGAACACCAAAATTCATTTGGTTGCCGCGAGCGATAGGATAGCCATTACATTTAAATTATCAGCAGGTCAGTGTCATGACGCGACACAAGGATTGTTATTGTTTGAAGACAAACGCCTTGACGAGTTGGCGAAACGGAAGACGATATATATGTCGATGGATAAAGGTTACGAAGACGACATTACTCGTAAAGCTGTGAAAAAGAGAGACTTTATACCGGTCGTCCCGCCAAAGTCCAACCGTAAGAAGCCGTGGCGATACAACAAGACGATTTACAAACGCCGTAACGAGGTCGAGCGGCTTTTCCGTCGGATAAAGGGGTTCCGAAGGGTGTGTACGCGATATGAAAAACTCGACATAATATATATGGCATTCTTGAACTTAGCCCTCATATATGACGAGTTAAGATTATGCTAACACGCCGTAGTGTAATATGCTGTTTACTATTTCTATAAGACAACTCTTTGTCTTAAATTCTCGCTTTGCTACCGATAAATGAGGTATTATTTCATTTTCTATCGTATCTTTGCTGAGTATCTGGTACATGGAAAGCGTTCTTTATTTGTTTTTTTTGCGATTACAAAAGTAACGCTTTCTTATTTTTTTTGCTAATCTATAAAAGTCAAGATGACTTCGTATTGTTTCTCAATGATGGTATCGTCGAATACCAAACAGGCTTTTTCACTTCCATATTGACGGATGAGCGGCTTGATATCCAACCACAATTTTCTATAATCGAAATCTTGTCCGGATAAAAACCGTGTGATCTTATCATGGCTCACTGCCCGTCTGACATGACCGATAAACCTGTAGCACTGGTTTGTTTGGTGCTGCATAAAAGGTAATCACTGTATAAATCTAATAATTTGTCCATCCTGCAAAGATACATTTAAAAACAAGACTGCATAACATCAGTTGGTAAAAAAAGTGAAAAATAAGATTTTATTCACAACTCATAGAGTCTTAAAAAACAACATAATTTTAATGCGTTTGGTTGGGAAAAATATGCGGAACAATAAATTCAAAAAAAATTATTATGTTTGCACTCTCAAAGTTAGTAAAAAAGCGAGATATGAATAACGATAAAGAACCTTTGTTTTCGGCTAAAAACATAAAGCTGATAACAGCTCCTCTGGGGGCACAGAATCCGATAACCATTCAGGTTCTTGGAATTTGTTCCGCACTAGCAGTAACGGCAAAATTAGAACCTGCAATCGTGATGGGAATTTCCGTAATTTTTGTGGTGGTATTTTCGAACCTGATAATATCGCTGCTGCGAAATACCATTCCTGCACGAATCCGCATTATCGTACAGTTGGTCGTGGTAGCGGCGCTTGTAATTCTGGTCGACCAGATACTTCGTGCCTACGCCTACGAAGTAAGTTTGCAACTGTCGGTGTTTGTAGGACTGATAATCACCAACTGCATCCTGATGGGACGCTTGGAGGCCTTTGCGCTTGGCAACAAACCGTGGCAGTCGGTACTCGACGGCATCGGAAACGGCGCAGGCTACGCAATGATTTTGGTAATTGTGGCAGTGCTTCGTGAACTGTTTGGTTCGGGAACACTTACCATGCCTTACTTTGGCGAGTTGCGCATAATCCCCCCAACCTTTTACGATTTTGGGTATGCCAACAACGGATTGATGATACTTCCGCCAATGGCGCTCATCGTAGTAGGCGTCATCATTTGGATACAGAGAGCGAGAAACAAAGAATTGATTGAAAAATAAGAAAAAAACAGTATGGAAAATCTGATTAACATATTCATCAAGTCCATCTTTATAGAGAACATGATTTTTGCCTATTTTTTGGGCATGTGTTCTTATTTGGCGGTGTCGAAAACTGTAAAAACATCGTTTGGACTTGGCATAGCAGTCATTTTTGTACTGCTGATAACCGTTCCCGTCAACTATCTGCTCGAAAATTACGTGTTGCGCGAAGGCGCACTGTCGTGGCTTGGCGACACGTTTGGCACAATAGATTTAAGCTTCCTGAGCTTCATTATGTTTATAGCCGTCATCGCTTCCATTGTGCAGTTGGTAGAGATGATTGTTGAGAAATTTGCACCCGCGCTGTACAACCAGCTTGGAATATTTCTTCCATTGATAGCCGTAAACTGCGCCATCATGGGAGCATCGCTCTTTATGCAGGAACGGGCTTACGAAAATGTGACCGAAGCGTCGGTATTTGCTTTAGGCTCCGGCATTGGCTGGTTGTTGTCCATCGTTGGTATTGCCGCCATTCGCGAAAAGCTGAAATATTCCAACGTTCCCGCCCCGCTGAAAGGGCTTGGCATCACATTTATTGTTACCGGACTGATGGGAATTGCCTTTATGAGTTTTATGGGAATAAAACTGGGATGAATAAATCAATTTGAAACGGATAATTATTTGTTTCTGCGCACTTAAAATTTACATAAACATAAATAAACATTTCAAAATAAAAGATTGATGAAAACATTATTTTTATTTGCAGGATTGCTAACAGTTATTGCTGTCAATGCACAGGAACGCGCTTTCGACAAGTTTTTAATTCCATAAAAGGACGAAACGACATCGCTCTTACGAGCACTTTTAACTTGCCGGATAAGGAGATTGCATCCGTTGATGATGATGGCGAAAAAAAGGTTATCGGTATGCTGGATAACGCTACAGTTGTTGTTTTCAGCAAACTGAAGAACCCTGAAAACGAAAGCGAAGTTATCCGTTTTTTCAGCAAGTCGCCGTTTCAGGAGATTGAGATGAAAAACAAAGATGACAATGCACGAGTATTTATTAACCGCAAAGGCAAAGCTGCCAGTGAATTTTATATCGGTTTCGGTGCCGAAAACACATTTGTGCTTATGTCGTTTTTCGGCGATTTTAAAATTGAAAACGCTGAAGAGCTGAAAGAAGTCGCGAAGGTTTTTAAAGAAATTGGTAAAATATTTATGGAAATTTGAGAAGTATCGCATATAACAAATCCGTGAAACTACAACCCTATTGAGAAAAACTGTAAATTTCGTCCAACAGGGTATAATAAGATGCCGCAAACAACACCTCCTTTAATTTTTCGATTATAAGCAAGCTATATGTTCAAATTGATAAAATTACCCTATATCGACATTTGCTTACGGTAGGGCAACCGCATCAACTTTTCAGTATTTTCCGCATATATGAGAAATCTAAAGCCGTTTTGTATTGTCTTTTTTTAGGGATAGTTTGTCGTCTACCTTTAAAATAATCTGCAAAACGAACTTTCTGAGAGTTGCCAGATTTTTCGGCGCATTGCCAGTTCTTGCTCTGCAATCGTCTTCTTTGAAAGTAACATCTAAATGCCAATGTAATTGATTTTCGAT
>JAITVO010000124.1 GCA_031285765.1 Cytophagaceae bacterium
CAGGAAATGTAATCTGTTTTATATCTGATATTTATATGTTTATGCGATACAAATTTCGATTTACTTTCTGTTTGTTTTCTCTTGATTTCAGGTGTTTTATCGAAATGTGTATTTATGTCGCTAAAATGATGTTGTTTAGCTATTATGCAACATCCAATCCGCCACGTTTAGTTTTCGTATTCCATCATAAACAGGGTTCAAATCAATATCTGTTGTGAGCAGGTATTTGGGATTGGAATCCTTTATTGCCCGTAGCGAGGCAAGTTCGCGTTCCAGTGTTTCGGGCTGAATGGTAGTCCAAGCCACTTGGTAATAGGATGTGTAGCCATCGTTATCAGTAACCACAAAATCTACTTCCAAATTATTTATTTTGCCGACATACACATCTTTATAGCGGCGCAATAGCTCAAAGTAGACTATATTTTCGAGCCAGTGCGAAATGTCGGCTTGCATTTCTCTTTTCAGTCGCACTTTTCTGAAGCATGGATCAACAAGATAGTATTTGTTGAGTGTTTGTAAAAGTCCCTTGCCTTTAATTTCATAACGCTGTACTTTATACAACAAATAGGCATCGCAAAGTGCATCAAGATATTTTCCAACCGTTTCCTTATCCACTACTGTTCCATTTGTCCGCAAAGTATCGGAAATGGAACGAGGCGACACAAAAGAGCCGACAGAATCAAAAACAAAATCAATTATTTTGTTGAAATCGTGCTTGTTGGTTATATTTAGTCGCTTAAATATATCTTTTTCGACTATGGTGTTCAGCACGCTTCGTACAAATTCATCTGCCTGTTCTTGGTTGATATTCTTTTGTTTGTAATATTCAGGGATACCACCCTCAGCGGCAAAAATCGCCAAAGTTTCAATTTTTGATAAGTTTGGCGATTTTAAAAGCGCACTGCCATGAAATTCATGAAACTGCAAAGGTAAAATATTAATTTCAATATACCGTCCCGTCAGCAAGGTAGCCAACTCTCCCGAAAGCAGATAAGCATTTGAGCCGGTAACATAGACATCGCAGTTTTTTTTGATATACAGGCTATCGACAAGCCGTTGAAAATCTTTGATATTCTGCACTTCATCAAGAAAAATGTAATTCATCTTGTCGGGTACAAGCCGTTCTTTTATATGCGTATGAATCTGGTAAATATCACCGATAGCAAGCGTATCCAAGTCTTCAAAGTTTAGGAACTGTATTTGCGACTGTTCGATACCCTTTTGCATCAATTCATCTGCAAACATTTCGAGCAATGTGGACTTCCCGCAACGCCGCACTCCTGTAATAACCTTAATAATATTCTGGTCTTTCAGATTGCGTAGCATTTGCATATATTTCTTACGCTCTATGAGATTTGATGTATTTTGTTGTTCGGGCATAATATTACTCCTCTATTTTTCGTTTGAAAATTTCCTGTTTAACCTTTTCTAAGTCGTTAAAACTGTTTTCGCCGTTGTCTATTAAGTTCTGAATATAGTAAAATCCTCCGTTGGCGTACTCATTTATCAGAGAAATAGCTTTGTCCGGTTCTTTCAGTATTTCTAAAGTACCTGCTTTAGCTATACACATACAAAGTAATGCTTGCGCAATTTTATCGCCGTTAGTGTTACGCATCGTATTCAAACTAAATGGCTTGTCTGCTAATGGTGTTTGCAATGTCCGGCGTTGTTCGTAGAAAAAGCCGATTACAGCTGCCCATGCAAAACATTGCCAATGGTACGAAAACACGTTGAAATCGCCGCCCTGCTTGTTTGAAAATTTGACGATTATCTCGTCTCTCATCCTTTGTTCAAAAGAAAATTTTATTTCAAATATATCTTCCATAATTCTAATTATTTCAGCGGTTTAACTTCGGTTGATACTTCGTGTAATTCGGGGTCTTGCCCTTCTTCGCAATACAAATGACTGTCTAGCAAATAAATACGCGAAACTTTGGATTGGCTTGCCAAATCCTGATAGTTTTCGCTTTCTACATCAACATCTTTTGTCATTATGATTGACTGCTCGAAAATATCTTTGATACCCAGTAAATACTTATGCGTTGTTTCAAAATCGAAACTCGAAGTTGGGGCATCGCTGATAAATGGGTAAAATGTGCCGATGGCTTCCTGATTTAGCGAAAGCATTGCATTTATGATACTCATTTTCTTGCGGTCTTCGTGGCTTGTGTTAAGCCCCGCATCAAATTCAATAGAATAATCATCGCCAATTTTAACCTCGCCTTTATAACCGCTGTCGTGTTTGGTGAATTTGCAGTAAAATTCGTTGGCTCGTTCTTCTATTTTGTGTAACAAATCCTTTCGGGCATTTTCCTGTACTCGCTTGCAAATATCTTCTAAGAAGACAGATATGTTTTTCCATTCAGTTTCACTGACGGTAATAGTACCCGTTTTTGAACCTGTTTTTTCGAGTTCTTTTTCTGCACTTCGCAAATCTGCTTTGTACCGTGCAAGAGTTTCTTGGCAAGCGGATAATTTTCGTTGTTCTCTTTCTAAAGAGGAGCGAGAGGCTTTTATTGCGCTTGCTACATTTTGTCCATGCTGCGCCTGCTGAACAGGATTAACGCCATATTTCTTTTTGATTTCTTCTATTTGCTCATCTAATCGTCTTTTTTTATCCAAGTACTGCCTTTTTTGTGCTTGTAATTTTTCCATTCTGTCTTCTGAATCGGAATATTGCTTTTCTATCGAATCCAAAGAAATTTTTAATGAATTAGGATAGTCTTGAATAGAGCCGATAAAACGTTCAAATTGTTTGGTAAATTCCATATTGCTACGGTAATCTTCCATTTCACGCAAATAATCTTCCTGCTCTTTCAAACGCTGTAAAATCCAATCGTGCGCTGCTGTTCCTTCTAAAACATCAGAGCCACAAACAAAACACTTCTTGTCGTGATACAGGATTTCTTCCAACTTGGCACGGCTTGGATTATCAAGGTATTTCTTTTCGGGTACTGTATTTTGTTCCTCCGTATGATTTTTAATAATCTCTTTGCATTGCTCAATCATCGGCGTAACTCCACGCAATATCCATAAGTTGGGGACTTGTTTTCTTTGGAAATTGTCCAAATCAGTGAGTTCATTCATCACTTTTTGAATACTCAACTCACATTTGTTGTATTCATCAACCAAACTTGTAAAACTTGCAAGCCCAGACATTCTCCCCTCGTCTTCGGTAAGTGCAATTTGAATTTTGCTAATATTCGTTTCTAATTGCTGTTTTGTACTTTCTTCGCTTTCAATTTTGTATCTCAAATTGTCAATCGTGGAAAGCAACCCTTTTATGTTTTTGTCGCTCTTGTTGTTATCACGAATTTTTGCGGATTCCAACTTTTCGATTTTGGCTTTTGACTTCGTGATAATTTCCGATAGTTTTTCGTAGTATGGAAAATAGGAAATGTGTTTAACCGCTGCTTTCAATGTGTCTTTGTTTCGAAAATTAATGAGCGTGTCCAACGATTCACCCTGAAACCAAATATAGTTTCGGATACCGTCGGGAAAAAGTTCGTTAATAGTGTCGGTTGCCAGAATGTCAGTTTTAACCTTTGTGCCGCTAATTGAATCATATGACACTTTCAGAATATTACTCGAAACATTCCATGCGCTTTCTGTCTGCCAATCTTTGTTGTCAAGACGGCGAGCCGAAACAGAACGCTCTATTTCGTATGGATTTCCTTTGTCATCTTCTAACTCAAT
Organism: Cytophagaceae bacterium; assembly: GCA_031285765.1. Lineage (GTDB taxonomy): Bacteria > Bacteroidota > Bacteroidia > Bacteroidales > Marinilabiliaceae > WRMI01. Next base: position 3,697 of record JAITVO010000124.1, read on the forward strand.
ATGTACAGAAGTTCGCACATCATCACCTACTTTTGCGTCAAACAACGCTTTTTTGTTTATAAATTCGTGGCGTTTCATTGAGAATTTTGCAGAATGAGGCAGTCCATCAGTAGAACACCAACCAATATCGGTAATGTAGATTTTCCCGAAAAGTACCCAATAAAAGGCATTGAATAACTTCGACTTACCCTTTCCACCATTACCGACAATAAGATTCAGTCCTTTGGAAAATTCCAAAGATTGCTTATCATAGTAGGATTGAAAGTTTTCTATTGTGATATTTTTGATTATCATATTTGCCAAATTTAAGAATTACAAATGTTTCTAATGCTCGCGATATACTGATTTGTAAGTGAATCAGCATCGCTTGTTTCAGTCGATAAACTTGTAAGCATCCGAGCAACTTCTTTTGCCTTGTTGTAATTGACAATTACACGTTCTTTACCTGCTTCAACAGTCTGTTGGATTTCCTGTTCAATCAGTCTGTACATTTCATCTTGTATAGCCATAATATTTTACTATTTATATTGTTCATTTTCTTGCTCTACCATGTCAAAAAGATTGACATTTAACTGTTCGCAGATATTTTTCAGTTCACCATAAAAAATATCTATTTGATTATCTGCCAACGCTGCAAAATTCACAATGCGTTTTACTTCGCCGGTAAATAAACTGCGTTCTACATTCGACAAATCGCCTGTTATGTCGGGCGGCGTAACTATCAAATCCCAAATGGTCGCTTTGATTTTTGCCTTACTCTTGCGCAAAACGCGCCCTCGCCGTTGTACAAATTGGCGGGGATTGCCTGTGCTTGAACAGAAAATTGCGTGTTCGGCTCTTGGAATATCAACACCTTCATCAAGACATTTCATAGACAAAAGAATTTTTATATCGCCATCTGCAAAACTTTTCAGTACTTTTTGGGCATCTTCCAAACCACTGATATATTTGTGGTAACTGTAACCCTGTTCTTTGAACATTTGGGCGTATTCATCTATAATATGAATGTCCTCATCCTGTACGTTATAATTGTCTGTTTCCGAATAATCCGGTTCATATCCTTCGGGAACAAAAACAAAAGTATAATTTAGTTTTCTTTTACTTTGCAGGTCTTCCAAAAGGTTGGTAATTGCAACTTTTTTGTTTTCTGCTTTGTGAATTATGCGCTTGCGTTTGAGCAAGAGCATTTCTGCTTCCTTTTTATACCTGCCTGTTTCGGAGTCGATAAATTTGCGTAATTGGTCAGTTATGGTTTTATACACCTGCATTTCATCGGTTGTTAGTTCGACAAAAAGCGGGTAATAATCATAATGACACAAAATTCTGTCTTCAATCGCCTGTTTCATTGTGTAACGATAGGTGTATTGTGGTGGTCGGGAATTGAAAAATTGATATAATTTTTCAGAGCCGACATCATCGTAAATTCTTTCGGGCGTTGCCGAAAGTCCAATGCGCTGCAAAATCTTTTCGGGCAAATGTTTTAATGTATTCATCGAACCGATATTGTGCGCCTCGTCTGCAATGTAAATGAATGTATCGATACCCTGCGTATCTTTCAAAAATGCCTGAATATCTTTGCGATTGAATGTTGCATAAGTTGTTATCAAAACAATATTTTTCTTTTTGTCGAAAATGCTTTTGGTTGTATAACGGCTCAAAATGTTTTTCCAATCTTTTTCGGTATGCGTTGAAACAATGTTTTGAAAGTTGAACGATTTTACTTCCTGCTCCCATTGCATAGCAAGGGCTTGTGTAGGTACTGCAATAATTACTTTATAAAAACCGTCTTCTTGAAAGCGTTTCAACACGCAATTTAAAGCCGTTACGGTTTTCCCTGAACCTGTTGCCATAGCAAAAATACCTTGTTTTTTATTGGCAACCCATGCAGCATAAGCATTTTTCTGTATTTCTCTTTCTTCGGGGAATGGGAAACGTGGCTCTTGTTCTTTCTGTTCCAATTTTTCAATTAATCGAGGCGAAAGCGGTTTCGTTTTTGTTTTCGTGGTTTCGTGCAAGTTTTCAATGTCCCGCAAATCAACGCCATGTTGAATGAGTTCTGCGATAGTTTCAAGCGAAAACTTACCTTCAATATGCGTTTTAACTTCATTTAGTGGGATATGAATCAAATGTGGTGTGTCTTCTTTCCACGATTCATTGAAAATACTCTGAAATTCGGAAACTCTGTCGCCATCATTCCATGAAGAAAAAGTTGTTATGGTTTCGCCGTTGAGTTCCAGTGCTGCTTTCGAGAAGTTGGCAGAGCCGATAAAAGCAATTTTATTGCCCTGTAAATCGGTAAATATTCCGTATTTGTCGTGTGCCAACCCACCTTTTGTGGAAACAGTTGCGACAAATTCAATACGATTTATAGAAATAAGATAAGAGAAACAACGGAAAAACTGTTCATCGGCTTTTGATAAAGTTTCAGCAAGTCGGTTAATATCAGCAATAATTTTTTCTTCAAAATTATCAATCATTTGACTTTGCCCTTTTTCGATTGCCGCTTTATCGGCTGCACTTAAAACCTGATTTATTACAACCTTCATTTTTCCACCATTTGCGATAAATAAGGCAAAACCATAGGACAAACTTCGGATGCCACTTGAATTGAAAAAACCAAGCCCTAAATCAAAAGTTTTGCTTTCGATTAACGCTTCGGTAAAAAATTCTTGCGGCTCGTCAATTCCCGAAGAATACATATTTTTCAATTCAATATCTCTTAACATATTCCTTTCAATCCCTCCTGTATTTTATCAAACAAATAATCATAACCCACAAGATTGGGGTTATTCTGCACATCGTCATATATGCGTTGCAAGCCGTCATCAAGGTGCATTTTAAAGTAACGAGGTAAGTCTTTATCGTTGTTATTTATTTGGTAGTGCGTACAAATAATTGCCTCGTAAATAGGATAATAGTTGCCAAACAATACATTTTTACTGTATTCTTTTCCGCCTGAATCTTTTACGTTGGTCGAAGCAAATTGAACTCCCGATTGCAAGGAATAACCAATGGCAATACGGGCAATTATATTTTCTGCGCCTAAATTGAATTTGCGTGTTAATTCAACTACGACTTTACGATTTTTACTGCTTGTTCTTATTTGTGAAAACATAACTTACACCTTCATTAAATTGTTAATATCTACTTGCTGAATATATGAATATGAATTATCATTTTTTAGCAAATATGCGGAATGTACGAATGGTTTCATCGTTTCCAATTCGCTTTCCGTTAATTCTTTATGCAGTAAGGGGAACAGGATAACCTGTTTTGAAACGGTCGGGTAAAATTCTGTAATAATTTTGTTGGCATGGCTCTTGTCGAATTTCTGCAAAGGGCTGTCAATAAATACAGGAAACTGTATGCCCGATTCTTCCACGAGGGCTTTGAGCAACGAAGTTGCGTAAAGTTGCTGTTCGCCTTTCGACAGAGATTCTTTTTTTATGATATTGCCACCTGCGGTGTACAGATTTATATCAATTATATCATCGGCAACCACAACATCAACCTTTCCTATAAAATCGGTTTTATGCATTAGATTATTCATTGTGGTTTTTATACGCCTTTCAAGAGCAGATTTCTTTTCTTTTTTCAAGGAAACAAGAAATGTGTTTAGTTCGCTAATCAGTTGCTCAGCAACTTTATCTTTTTTGCTATCGCTGTCGTCAATGCTTACTTTTTTGCCTAACTCCGAAACTTGACGGTTCACAACAGCCAATTCTTTGTTGATTGCGCCACGTTCTTCGTGCAATTGACGTATTTTCTGTTCCAGTTCTGCAATTTTCTGTTCGCTTTCATTTTTCTGCTTACGAATGAATTTTATTACATTATCGTTTTCTTTGCTTTGCATGTTGGAAATGCTACGGGCGGTGCGTTCCATTATCTGTTTATTTTTACGATAATCGTCTGCAAGATGTTCAAATTCTATTCTGTAAGTGGTTGTGATATTGGAATAAAGTGCTAAGAACTCGTTAAAATCTTCTTTGCTCACACTCAACAGCGACGCTTCGCCTGTGGCTTGATTGTGATATTTGGAAATGATTTTATCGAAAGAATCAATCAACAGTTTCTTGTTAGATTGTGAAACAGTAATATCCTCAAATGCTTGCTGCATTTCAGTTTTGATATTCAACAGCAAAGAGTTCTGATTGCGAACATCGCTTTGCGATTGCAGAATATTAAAATCTCGTTCCAACTGCACTTTTGTCTGCTGTAAAAGTTTGCCCGAAATGGCAAAAGGTGCATATTCCAAAAACTGTTTAAGTTGCTGTTTGTAGTCGGTATCTTTTTTTCGAGTTGTTTCTAATACGGCTTCTTGTCTATTCAGTTCCTCAAGTGTTGTGCCGTTGCCCTCGCGCAGAAGTTGCATTTGTAGATTTTCGCCTTCTTTCCTTAATAATATAAGTTGGCTGTCAAAATTGGCAGTTTGCTGTTCCTGTTCGGCTATCGTTTCATTCAACGATTTTTGCTTGGAAAGCAAACTGTTTAACTTGTTGCGACTATCTACATCATCTGACTTGCGGCGGAAACGCAAACGCATGTTTTCGAGGTTTTTCTTTAAATCCTCGTACTTTTTTACGCCTAAAACTTCGTTGTAGGCGGAACATAGTTTGCGTTTTTCTTCTATGGTATTTGTTTCGGCAAGCGATACAATTTTTTCGGAATCAAAAAAGAAAAATCTTGCAATATCTTTATTCAAAACGAAGTCATTTATAAAAATTTCGTATCCGATTTCAGCAGTCAGTTCGTTAGGTACGCCGTCAATTAAAATATCAACCTTTTCTTCGTCCAAAAGAATATCGTAAGAGCGAGTGATTTTTAGCGATTGACACGGAATAGACGGAATCAAGACGTCGGCAAATTCCAAACTAACAGAGTAATGCGACCATTCTTTTACAAATTCCGTATCAACAGAGTAGCCCTGTTTCTTTATTTTCGCAAGTGTGCTTTGTGTTACTTCGGTATTTAGTTGTTGTCGGCAAATATGATTCAAGTTATTGATTACAGAACTATTATAACCGCCGTTTGATATTTCTTTGCGAAATGATTCATCAATATCAGCCATTAAACGACCATACAAACACCAAAGTAATGAATGTAAAAAGGTGGTTTTACCAAAACCATTCTCACCAGAAATCAAATACAAATTTTTGCTGTTTCCATTCGGGAAAACAACTTTATTAATGCCTTTGTAAAGACGGTAGTTATGGAGTTCTATGCTTTTTATTTTCATGCATCTGCCTCCTTTACATAGCTGTCCAACCGGATTTCCAAATCGGTTTGTAGTCCGTATTTTTTCATTAGCAGTACCTTATTTTTCTGCAAAGCAAGCAATTCTTGTATCAATGTATAATGTGCGGAATTGTTGCAAGCCCTTTCTAGCATCAGACGTTCCTGAAAACCAATATTATCATTTTGTAAATCGTAACCATACACCTCGTTGTAAATATCATTGACGGTTGTTGTGAAATTTCCATCTCTGTACCACATCACCTGTATTGCAATCAGTTCTTGACTTGTAATCAGGTTGATACTTGAACGGTATTGTTGTGTGTCTTTTTGGATTGTCAGCAGTTCTCGCAAAAGTTGTATGCGGTATTCCATTGTATAGTTACCCATATTATGCCCTGTTTCATCAACAGCGGCTTGTCCGTTACGGCGGGTTTCACTGCGGTTTTCAGAAATATTGCGATTTTCTACTAACCGATTGCGAAAATCAAGTAGGGGCTGCATCCAATTAATGCCGTTTTTGATAAGCGCCGACATTGATTTGTCTTCTTTCACTACTGTACAAACCCAACAACCAAAGCGGCTTTGTCCGCAGGATTTGTGTTTGTCGTCTGTTACCACAACCGGACATTCGTAATCATCTGCCGAAGCGTCCATATAGATTTTGAAAAGTGTCTGATTATCAAAACCCCAAGGCGAAGGAACGGCGTTTATGATATACCAAACTTCCTCCAACATCAATTCCTTAATTGGCGCATAAGTAAATGTATTGGGGTTTAGCGGGTGCTTTGAAAGCCGATGTCCTTTTATATCATGCTTTTTGATTGACTTTGCCCGCTGCTGACTTTCGGCAAGCCGTGTTCCGATTAGAATAATTGCCTCGCCGTCTGCTGCAATCTGATTTGTAATAAATGTTGAGGTCGGCTTGATTTTCATTTTTTCGGTGCAAAAACGGAACGAATTATTTGGCACAGGGTAGCCTTTACCAATCACGCAACACCAAAAAGTATCTTCAATTTGCGGAGTTGTGGTTTTTACGATAATTGGCAGTTGCTGTTCCTTTGCGGCTTTCTGAATGGTTTGCAGTACTGTTGTTACATATTCTTCGATAACAGGATTTTCAACCATTGTATCATTGCAAATCACATAAACCTGTCGTTTGAGTGTGGCAGTGGGATTGTTTTCCCTAATTTTGAGCAATGCCAACCAAACCAAAGTAAGCAGGACAGTGGAATCTTTTCCACCGCTAAACCCGATTATCCAAGGGCGGTTATAGCGGTCGTCCTCCTGATATTGGTCTATCAGTTCTTCGATTATTGATAATATTCTTTCGGGTAGTTTTGACATATTAGCCCTGTTTTATTGCCTGTTGTACAATTCCCCATGCCTGTGCTGCAAATTCCTCCTCATCTCCTATGGCAGTAATAATTTTATCGGCAAGCCAAAGTGTTACAAGTATGTCTTCATCGGTTTTTAACAAATTTGCAATAAAAGGTATCTGCTTTCGCTTCGCAGGTCTTTCACCTCGTTCAATTTTGCTATACATGGGCGTATCAATTTCCAACGCAGAAGCCAACTGCCGCTGGGGAATCTGCAATTCTTCACGTAACTGCTTTATTTTCTTGGCAAATAACATCACATCGTTTTTTATATGTCTATAAATCAATTTGTTTATATATATGGCAAACAAAATTTTGATTTGCCAAAATATGGACAAAGATAGCTGATTTTTGATTGACTTTCCTTGTTTATATGTTTAAAAGCAAAAGTTATTCTCGGACAATCGGTTATTCTCGCAGGCTTCCACCTCCAAACGGCAGGGAAGCCACGAGCGGGAAATAACCGAAGTTGTACGGGCAATAACTTTTGGCATATTACATCTTAATTTTACCGACTTAACCCTTTCTTCCGTTTCTTCTTTTTCTTGGGCGGTTTGATGAGTTGTTCTTCATTGGTATTATTCGGCTCTGGGGTAAGGATGCCGAAAACAGAGCCTAATCCTGAACCCAACAAATCGCTCGATTGATTAACTGATTTATCAGTCGTTTGATTTATAGCTATATCGCTCTGTTGATTGTTTTTCTTTTCACCAGCAGAATATATTGCAGGACTGTTCAGTTCCCGTTCCTGCATATTGAGTTGGTCAGTGATACTGCCGTTCTTCATGGTATTGCAGTACTCGAAAGTTTCTTGTAACTGCCGGTTGTATCCGAATAGCTTATCAAAACCCTTTTCAGCGTTCTCAAACAAGGTAGTACGGTCGAAACCTCCCTTGATTGCACCTTTCTTTGTATTTCGGTGATTGGTGAGCGGGCTTATCTTGACTTTGTTCGATTGGTCTTTCCGGCTCACGATCAAATGACAGTGCATATTCAGTTTGTTGTTAGACCTGTCCCTGTTGAAATGAATTTTGCCATAGAATTTAATGTCTTCCGCTGATAATCCTTTGTTAAAGTTCGTGGCATATTCGGGAATAAACACTTCCCTAATATACCGCTTCATGGATTCGGCTTGTTCCTGCTCTGTTACTCCCATTGTTCGCAACTCTTGTTCCGATGGACTGACATGGATAGCGTAAAACTTGGCATCGGTTTTTAAAAGTTGCCCGATATTTCCGTCAATATCATTTATCACCTGTGATTTGTAAACAGTATCATCCGTTAGGTTGAAGAAGTCTTCGGTGTAAATGCCCTGTTCCATCCGTTCCATATCTTCATGCTCCATGTAATTAACGAGTTGGCGACTACTACCGGCATTGTTATACACTCCGTTGGATGGTGGCGGAAAATCTATATTCATGGTTTATGGCTCGTTTATTAAATTGGTAATCTCTGCCTTTAAATTCTCTTTTCGCTTCCCGTCCATTACGCCACAGGTAGCCAATTCAGCATAGAGGGCAATTAACTTTAGGAACTTCCGGCTATTTCGCTCCTGAACCTGTGACAATGCTTTTATGGATTTGGTGCATTCATCTATCATTCTGGCTTGATTGTTTATCACATTTGCCATTTTACCGAACTGCTCATCCAATTTCTGAAGTACTTGTTTCAGTATTTCCTTTGAAGTTTGAGTTTCCAACTCCAATTGTTCCGTCAGTGCTTTGACAACTATTTCAAACTTGGCAGCAATCGAATGAGTTACCCGAATCATCGGATTCAGTTGTTCTTCTTCAAAGTGACGAATGAAACGTATCAGGTCATCCTGCCGCTTGTTAATTTTTGCCAACTCTGCTTTTGTGGATTCCGGCGGCTCTGATGGATTGATGGAAGCCTTATCCATATACTCGAAAGCCAGTTTCACAATCTCGCCTTTCTTGAGGTTGTAGCGTTTGCAAAGTTTATCTATTTGGCGATTGGTCGAATGGTCAATACCAATCGTGGTCAAAGACGTTTTATTCTTATTTCGTTCCATATTATA